>CAMDER010000006.1 GCA_945896935.1 Bifidobacterium breve
CGAACAGGTTGCTTCAACAATGACTTGTGAGGGTTACTACGAAAATATGTTGCCGGCTCTTGAGCGAGGACACGGTGTCATTCTCGCTCTACCGCATCTCGGCGGATGGGAATGGGCTGGACGCTGGGCCGCCGATCTTGGAAACAAGATGACTGTTGTCGTCGAACCCATTGAACCTCCCGAACTATTTGAATGGTTCGCTGAACTTCGTCGCAAGTTTGGTATGACGGTTATTCCGCTTGGTCCAGATGCAGGCCCCGCAGTCTTGAAGTCCCTTCGCAACAATGAGGTCTTGTGCTTATTGAGTGATCGTGACATCACGGGGGGAGGGATTGAAGTCGAATTCTTTGGTGAGCGAACAACTTTGCCAGCAGGTCCAGCCACACTGGCATTGAGAACTGGTGCGGCATTATTACCAACAGCGGCTTATTTCACCGATCGCGGTGTCGGACATCACGGCATCATCGGTGCACCAATGAATTGCGAACGACGCGGAAAACTCCGTGAGGATGTGCAACGGATCACTCAAGATTTGGCCTATGAACTTGAAAAACTGATCAGTCGTGCCCCCGAACAATGGCACCTATTGCAGCCGAATTGGCCCAGCGATCCTGGATATGGCAACGATCACCGCAATACTCGAAAGGCGGTTGCCGACGAGTGAATCGGCAGGACAATTGGGTCTCGGCCAGCCAAAACTCGTAGTCTTGTCTGATGAAGTTGAACGGGGGTTCTTCAGTCCTTATCGGGATTGGTTTAGTAGCCGTTCTGTCGTCGGCTTGTGGATCAGCTAGTCAAACGTCGACCATTGTTCGTGATGTCGACTCGGTTCAGGTCATGACCCCCGAAGAAGTGACGGCGATGCGATCAACTTTGGTGCCCGTCAATGAAAATTCAAGCGGGGACGTTTCCGGAGATTCGGTTGCACCAGGAGATCCGTCAACAGATTCAGGGTCGGCCGACACCATTCCGTTAAACGAAGACAACCGTCCAGCAGAACTCAAACTCTTTGACGCCTTTTCGAAGTTCTCAGGTTGCCTGAAAGATTCAGGTGAGACGATTCGTGGCGACTTACAAGACCCGAATAACCCGGCTTACCAAGACCCCGCATATCTTGAAATCATTCAGAAATGCGCAGCACGTAGCGACATTGTGAACGTCCTCAACGAGGTCTCCACAACCCGCGCGAATCTCACGCCTGATGAGATCAAGACCCGCAATGAGGGCTTTGTGCTTCTCTCTGACTGCCTTAAGAAAAAGGGCTGGAAGATTGACACATCCATTGATTCATCTGGATTGATTAATCCCACAACTTTTCAAAGCGCTGACGGTGACTTAAACCAACGCGATCTTGATCAATGCCTAACCGAAACTGGCATCAACGATGCCATTGAAAACGGAGCCTAAATGTCCAGTATTAAGAAAATTTCTCTCGTCATCGGTCTCGTGGCCGTCGTGGGGACCGCCGTCTTTATCGGCCGTCAATCAAGTGGCGACTCAACCAATAACACCTTGCTCATCACACCTCGCTCAGTTGAAAGACGAGATCTTTCCGATGTTCTGACCGTGACGGGTGAAGTTCGGCGCGATGAAACGAAAAAGATCAACTCGGCAGTTGACGGCAAAGTGAGCCAAATAAATGTAGAGGACGGCGACACCGTTGAAATAGGTGATGGAGTGTTTGCTCTAGACGGCCGGACCGCAGTCGCAGTTCCTGGCGATTTCTCTTTCTACCGCGAACTCACAGTGGGCAGTGTCGGCCCCGACGTGAAGCAACTTGAAACAATCCTCAATGACGGCGGATACATCATTCGTGACGTCGACACGCTGTTTACCGAAGACACCCGTTCAGCGTTAGCCAAATGGCAGTTCGATCGTGGCTACAGCGGTTCAAGTAACGAAAACGATGAGACCATCACGGCGTCGTTGTCACCAAATAGTGCTGCTTACTCAGTCGGTCGAGAAAATACTGCTGCGTTTGTCGTCACCCAAGCAGTTCCGACCTCAAGTGGCTCAAGTCTTCGAGCAGTGGTCGTTAAGCCAACCTTGAATATCTCAGTTGACAAGACGTCGGTTAATGAAGGTGGGTCAGTCACTTTCACGATCACCTCCGATGTTGCCCCGACATCCGACCTGACGATCGCGATCAACACCGCTGGTAGCGCAACAGCTGGCGACGATCCCGTCAACGATGACGACTACGACACAATTTTGGGGAGTGTCACCATTAAGGCTGGTGAACTGACCACATCTTTCACTTCAAAGGTGTTCGTTGACAACACGATCGAAGATGAAGAAGACATTACCGTTTCCATGACTACTCAGTTTGGTAACGACCCTACGTATGCGCTCGGTAATACGAATCAGCTCCGCGTCGTCATTCCGGCTAATGGTTCAGAACTACGCCCACTCTTAACAGTTAAGGCAAGTAGCGAAACGATTAGTGAGGGTTCTTCAATCACTTTCACGGTTCGTACCTCTGTCAAGTCAAACCGCGACATTAAATTCAATGCGACCATCTCCGGAAGCGCCAGTCAAGATGTTGATTTCTTAACCCCTGATGTGGACACGTACACCATCAATGCTGGCGATTACAGCGTCGACGTACAGATTCAAATTCGCCGCGATGACACCGTTGAACCAGATGAGAATTTGATTTTGACACTCGGTGCAGACACCCCTCCTTCTGGGAAAACTGAGCGTTACTTCTTAGGTGATACCACCAGCGCCGAGGTCACGATTCAAAGTGAAGATCTACCTGAAATGACTCTGGTGGGTGGGGGAACAGTTGCCGAAGGCCGTACCGGTTCATTCCGTATTGTCGCCGATGCTCCAGTTACCGAGGACACCTCGGTTAATTATCAAATGTCTGGTACCGCACAAAATGGGGCCGACTACAAGGCCTTAAGTGGAACCATCATTATGAAAACTGGATCAAGCAGCGTCACGGTTCCAATTAACGTCATCAACGACGACGTGACTTTTAAGCCCTCTGACATGCTCGTGGCCGATTGGCCGGCCCGAATCGGCAAAGTTGAAGTCGACGAAGGTGAATTCGTTCTGCAAGGCAACGTTGTTCTTAGCCTCACCGAACCCCAATTCACAATCACGATGAAGGTCAGTCCGACCGATCGAGCCGAACTTGTTGTTGGTCAAGCCGTGTTTGTTGACCTCAAAGTCGGTGGCCAAATCTTGCCAGGCACGATTTCAGAACTGAACGACAGTGCAACTGTCGGGTCGGCTGGTGAAGAGTTGTACGAAGGCACCATTACCGTGTCTGGCGAATTCAGCGCCGTTGACGGAGCAACAGTTTCAATTGATGTCACTCTTGACGAGGCTGTACAAGTTCTTGCTGTTCCTGTCGCCGCGGTTCTGCGGTCAGCTGATGGCGATGAGGTACGTATCGTCAATGACGCAGGCACAATCACTCGAGTCAAAGTAACAATCGGCTTGATCGACGGTGAATGGGTTGAAATCAAGGATGGTCTGAAGGGCGACGAATTAGTAGTTGTCGATATTGCGTCAGGCAATGTTGCCTCGGCTGCCTAATCGATTCGCATGAACACTTTGTCATCTACTCAAGCGATTGAGGTTCCGACGCTCATGGAGTTGAGCCATGTATCGCGCGTCTACGGAACGGGTGAAGCTGCGGTATGGGCTCTACGCGACGTGTCTCTAGTGATTCGGGCTGGCGACTTCGTCTCGATTGTCGGTCCCTCGGGTTCAGGTAAATCGACGATGTTGGGTTTGCTCGGATGTCTTGATGTTCCCACGGAAGGCACTATTACGGTCGGTGGCGAAGAGGTCACTCGTCTCGCAGATGCTGCCCGCACTCGAGTGCGCGGCAAAAGTATCGGTTTCGTTTTTCAACAATTCCATTTGATCCCTCATCTTGATGCTTTAGGCAATGTTGAAACGGCTCTCTTATACCGTTCGCTGAAGCCAGCCGAACGTCGCGAGCGCGCCATGGCGTCACTTGAGCGCGTCGGGCTCGGCCCACGCGCCGATCACCGTCCCGTTCAACTGTCGGGCGGAGAACAACAACGTGTTGCTCTCGCACGAGCCTTGGTCACCGAACCAAAGATTCTCCTCGCAGACGAGCCCACTGGTGCCCTTGATACCAAGAATGCCGCCAACGTCATGGAAATTTTGGCGGGATTACAATCAACTGAACGCGCCGTTGTCATCGTTACCCACGACGCGAGTATCGCTAACTCAGCAGCCCGTAAAATTTCAATGCTCGACGGCGGAATCGTTTCCGATGAGGTGCTGCGCTCATGAGCACTTTTAAGGATTTGGTGAACGTTGCATTCAACGGATTATTCGCTCGTAAGGTTCGCACGCTCTTATTGCTACTTGGACCGATGATTGGAGTCGCCGCGATTATCGCCTCCGTTGGACTCACCGACTCAGCAAAAGGAGACCTCAAACAAAAGGTCGCCAAACTCGGAACAAACCTTATTGAAGCTGCGGCATCCAGTTCATTTGGCGGTCAGAACCCAACTCTTCCCACTGATGCAGTTGAACGAGCCTTATCCGTCACCACCGTTGAAACGGTTTCCGCAGTAGTTGAACTTTCAAATATCGTGGTGACTCCATATGAAGAAGCTCGAGAGAAGTTTGAGACTGTTCCTATTCCAGTTCTTGGAACTGATAGCAATTTGCCCGAAGTTCTGCAGGTGGATTTGGTATCTGGACGATGGATTAATCAGTTCGATGAAGAGAGTGATGTTCGAGCAGCTGTTATCGGTGTCGGACTAGCCCGCGAATTTGATGTTTTGCCAGGGGAGAACCGCACTATTGAATTGAACGGTATTTCATACGGGGTCGTCGGCATTTTGAATTCGGTCGAACTTGAACCGGGGTTTGACAATGCAGTTTTTATATCGTTTTCTCGAGCCGAATTAGATTTTCTTAACGATGATGTCGAGCCGAACAAGATGTACGTGCGTTGTACCGAAGGAACCGAAAAGGAAACTTCTGAGGCACTCAAGACAGCAGTCAATTTAGGTGGACCTCAAGAAATCACGACCGATATCAAAAGCGAGGCGTTGGAGTTGGCTGCTCAAAGCGACCGTCAACTACAAATGATCGTTATTTCTATGGGGCTTCTGGCAATCATTGTGGGCGGACTCGGCATCGCCAACGTGATGTCGATTTCGGTCATTCAACGATCGGCTGAAATAGGTATTCGTCGAGCACTTGGTCATACCCGAAATATCATCGCTGTTCAATTTCTGTTTGAGGCCATCGTGGTGGGCGTCGTCGGAGGAATACTCGGGGTACTTCTTGGGATGCTGGCTATATTTATCGGCGCCTCAATTGCGGGATGGGTCTTTGTTATGGCGTCTTGGCTTGCCCCCGCCGGAATCGTCTTGGCGATCACAATCTCGATTCTTGCTGGTCTATATCCAGCCCGACGTGCCGCCGCGCTCGAACCTCTCGAGACTCTCCGCCTCGGCTAATTCAAACGATGCAGTTAAGAGTAAATTTCAAATAATTCGTTAATCGCTTTGATCTGTCCGCCACTTGTACTCGACATCACAGCAATGGGCTCAACCCCAATGTCATGCCAACGTTGCAAACCATCACGCACCTGATCGGCGGTTCCGTACAACGTGCAATCCGATAACCACGCATCACTCATGAATGACGAATGATCGTCACGATTTCCCGAAGCGATAGCATTTTCAATTGCTTCCATCTCCTCGACGTATCCGGCGGCCTTCCAATAATTGCGATAATTAGGAAGCCGTACATACACCGCCATGGTTTTGCGATTCACAGCGGCTGCAGCTTTTCGATCTTCGCTGATGACCGTTGGAATCATGTTGGCCAAATGAAAGCCCTCGGCAATCTTTTCTTGAGGCACTCGGTGAACTTGTTTGACCGTATTGCTGTAACTGGCGTTAGCCCACAACGCTCCTTCACTGATCTCTGAGGCCAAAGCCAGCATGCGATCTCGGAGAGCTGCCAAATAAAGCGGGGGAAGCGGTCCACCAAATTTTTCTTGTTTCCGAAGCGCATCGACGAACGCCCGCATATCAGACAACGGCGGACCCATTTCGACTCCGAGACGCTTGACCATTGCCTCATGACTTACCCCAAGGCCCAAAGCGAATCGCCCACCCGACACCTCACCTATATGACTGGCAATCGAACCAATTTCGGCCGGCGAGGTTCCGTAAATGCCCTGGATTGCCGTGTAAAACCGCAACCGTTGGGTCACATGGGCCAAACTCACGCACAGACCAAAGGCGTTACCAAGAGTTGGACAGGCCAAGGCTGGGAAACCGCGTCGCTCAGCCTCTGACGCAAGTTCAAGTATTTGAAGACGTTTGGTCGGCGAAGCAACGATAGACAAGGCGGGGAGAAGCATCCCTTGAAGTTAGCCCAACGCTCTCGTCCAATCAGATCTCGCTAGTTTGGAGGGGTCATGTCTGCGTCATCCGAATCCTTACCCATCGATTCTGAATCGCGGCTACGTATTGGCTTGATCTGTCCGTACAGCTTGACGACCCCAGGCGGGGTGCAAGGGCAAGTCATGGGTCTCGCTCGTTCATTACGCAAAATGGGTCATGAAGTGCGAGTACTTGGCCCATGCGATGGCGCACCTCCAGACACTTTTGTGACGCCAATTGGTGAATCACTACCGACGGTTGCCAACGGTTCGATCGCACCACTTGCTCCCGATCCTTCGGCGGCCTTACGCACGATCAGAGTTTTACGCGACGAACAGTTTGATGTGTTGCACCTTCATGAGCCATTGACTCCTGGCGCAAACATCACTGCACTCGTCATGCGAACAGCACCAATCGTCGCCACGTTTCATGCCGCGGGCGAGAGTCTGAGCTACAAGTATTTAAGCGCTCCGCTCAAGGGCTTTGCCAGTGCAATCGATCATCGAGTAGCAGTTTCCAAAGATGCAGTATTACTGGCTCAACGATATATCGGTGGCGACTATCAAATTTTGCCTAATGGAGTTGAACTCGATCGCTTTCTGAGTAACTCGCATGCGCCCCGTCCCATTCGTAACGAATCGGACGCATCTCGTCAATCAATCTTTTTTTGCGGACGTCATGAACCACGCAAGGGACTCGAGATTCTTTTACAAGCGCATGCAACTCTCCCCGACACCGTTGATTTATTGATCGCCTCAGAAGGGCCAGAAACAGAACGCCTCAAACGTGAATGGGCAGGAGATTCTCGAATTGTTTGGCTCGGACGAATTAGCGATGCCGATAAAGCAATGCACCTCTCCCAAGCAGATGTCTTTTGTGCCCCGTCGATTGGTGGAGAAAGTTTTGGCGTTGTTTTGATCGAGGCGATGGCTGCAGCGACTCCCATTGTGGCAAGTGCACTCGATGGATATATGAACGTGGCGACCAACGAAATTGATGCACTTCTCGTTGAACCCAATAGCCCGACCGATCTTGAAGCAGCGCTGCGGAGAATTTTGCTTGACCAAAATCTTGCGGAGCGGCTCGTTGCTCAAGGCCAAATCCGGGCAAATGGCTTTTCAATGATCCAACTCGCACAGACTTACGTCGAGATCTACCGCAGAGTGATTGCCGATTCCCAGAATCGGCCAAGTCGAGGGCAAAGAGTTCGTAAATTCTTCACACGAGAACGCCGGTCAACGCGCTGACATGGGCAACCGTCAGCTATTGACCGTCTCGAACACATTTTTGTACCTAAGATGAACCCATGATCTTCATCATTCTTGCCGTGGTCGCCCTTTTGGTCGTCTTAGTCATTGTGTTATACAACGGCCTTGTCCGTAGCCGTAACCAGGTTGATAATGCTTGGTCACAAGTTGATGTACAACTCAAGCGCCGTTTAGACCTCATCCCGAATCTCGTCGAGACTGTCAAGGGTTACGCCAGTCATGAGAAGTCAACGTTCGAAGCCGTCATCAATGCTCGTAACGCGGCCATGGCTGCAGCGCCCAGCCCTGGTGCTCAAGGCCAAGCCGACAATGTGTTGTCCGGAGCGCTACGACAATTGTTCGCGCTCTCTGAGGCTTACCCCGATTTAAAGGCCAACCAAAATTTCTTGGCGATGCAAGAAGAACTGACCTCAACAGAAAGTCGTGTTGCTTACGCTCGTCAGTTTTACAACGATTCTGTTCTCGGGTACCACAACAAACTCGATACGTTCCCAACTGTGCTCGTCGCCAAGATGGGCAACTTCCCTCATCGTGAATTCTTTGAAGCAGAAGACGACGCTCGAACTGCACCTACAGTCAAGTTTTAAATTCCGTGTATCAACAGATTGCATCTAATAAGCGCCGCAGCGCAGCACTCGTCTTTGGGTTCGTACTCTTGGTCGGTCTCGTTGGTTTTGTCGTCGGGCAACTCATCGGCGGCGGACCGTTTGCGAGTGTCGTCGCTCTTGTCATCGCTGCCGTGATGGCTTTCACGTCATACTGGAAATCAGATTCGATTGCTCTTGCCGTGAGTCGCGCTGTTCCTGCCGACCCAACGACATATCAACGACTGCACAACCTGGTTGAAGGTCTATGCATTGCTGGTGGTTTACCAAAACCCAAGGTGTACGTCATTAACGATCCCGCACCAAATGCTTTTGCTACGGGCCGCAACCCTCAACACGCAGCAATAGCTGTGACGACTGGCCTCTTAGAAAAGATGAACCGGGTTGAACTTGAGGGAGTTGTCGCTCACGAGTTATCTCATATTCGTAACTACGATATTTTGGTGTCAACGATTGCTGTCACCTTGGTTGGCTCGATCGCATTAATGACCGACTTAGCCATTCGCATGATGTGGTGGAACGGCGGTCGTTCTTCTCGCGACGGCGATCGCAGCAACGGGGGTAACCCTCTCGCCCTCGTCGGTTTTGTGCTGTTGATCTTGGCGCCCATCATCGCCAAAGCGATGCAGGCCGCGGTCAGTCGTAAACGAGAAACTCTGGCCGACGTCTCGGCATGCCAAATGACCAGGTATCCACCAGGACTCATTTCGGCTTTAGAAAAGTTGCGTGCCGACACGACAACGACGCACTCAGCATCAATGGCGACGGCACATATGTGGATTGAGCAGCCTCTTTCGGGTGTGCGAGACAATGGTAAATTGAGTTTTTTCCATCGGATGTTCGACACTCATCCACCACTTGACGAGCGAATTGCGTTATTAAAGGAACTGTGAAAATTTCAACGCGTTCGTTTGCCCTCTCAAATATCCTGTCAATCGCCCTGGCCGGAATCTCGTTAGTTGCCTGTGGAGGTGGAGGAGATTCTGCCGAGACAACCGCATCAACTTCTTCTGTAGCCCCGTCCACTGTTGCAGCAACCTCAGCTCCGTCGACAATCGCCGATACGACGACAACCACGATTCCCGTGCCGGTCATGCCTTTGACTGGTCTTCCTGTCGTCGACGAAGCAGTTGCGTTGCGACCAGCGATCGCCGCCAAAATTGATAACCATCCTGCTTCACGTCCGCAAACGGGCTTGAACGAGGCCGACATCGTGTACGAAGAGAACGTCGAGAAGTGGACGCGTTTCGCCATTGTTTTACATTCACAGGGATCAGATCCAGTTGGGCCGATTCGTTCGGGTCGTACCCAAGACATCAATTTGCTGACATCGCTGAACCGCCCACTGCTCGTTTGGAGCGGCGGCAATCCGACAGTGACTGGCCTCATCACGAAGTCCCCACTCATCAATATGAGCGCGTCCGCGGCAAGCAAAGGTGGGGGATTCTTCCGTTCGACTGACAAGAAGGCCCCACATAATCTGTTCACAAAGACGACGAACATTTGGGCTCTTGACGCCGGCCGAGGCGGAACACCACCTCCACAATTCTCGTATCGCACCGATGGTTCAACAGCGACTGGTACGGCTACTGCTGGCTTGAAACTCACCATGGACGGCAAAATGCGCGCCGCCTGGGAATGGGATGCTGCTTCTGGCAAGTTCGTTCGTTTTCACGACGCCAAACCCCATGTTGACAGCAACGAGGTGCAAGTCAACGTTGACAACGTCGTGGTGATTGTGTGCGAATACAAGTTCAGTCAAGCTGACAAAAATAGTCCTGAGGCCCAGACAGTCGGCACCGGCGTTGCTTGGTTGTTCACCCAAGGCGTGTGGACTGCAGGAACTTGGAGTCGTCCCGACAATCTCTCGCCTTGGACGTTGACTGATACTTCGGGCCAACCAATGTTGTTGACCCCCGGTCGCACTTGGGTTGAACTCGCTCGCGACAAGCAGGCCGTCGTTGTGGCTGCTGGCGCGTCAGTCGCCGATACACCCTGGCCATAATCAGTACTGACTTCTCGTCGGCAAGTGACCAATATCAAGTGGGCAGAATACATTCTGCGTTTGCACAAGGTCTCACCTGGCTCAGTTCACGGTTAGCCTGAGTACATGTCCTCCTCCAATAATGCACAAGTTGGCTCTTTCCCTGTCAAGCGTGGACTCGCCGAGATGTTAAAGGGCGGAGTCATCATGGATGTTGTGACGCCCGGGCAGGCAAAGATTGCCGAAGATGCTGGTGCTTGTGCGGTGATGGCCCTTGAACGAGTGCCCGCAGACATTCGGCGTGACGGTGGCGTTGCCCGTATGAGCGATCCCGACATGATCGAAGGCATTAAGGCTGCCGTCACGATTCCGGTCATGGCCAAAGCTCGTATTGGCCACTTTGTTGAAGCACAAATTTTGCAAGCACTTGGCGTTGACTTCATCGATGAGAGCGAAGTGCTCACGCCAGCCGACGAAGCACACCACATTGATAAGTACAAATTTACGACTCCGTTCGTTTGTGGCGCAACCAACTTGGGTGAAGCACTTCGTCGTATCAGCGAAGGTGCGGCACTGATTCGTTCCAAGGGTGAAGCTGGAACCGGAAACATTGTCGAAGCTGTTCGACACCTACGTTCAATCCTTGGTGACATCAAGAAGATTGGTTCTGCCGATTCGGCCGAACTTTTTGAATGGGCCAAGCGTCTCCAGGCGCCGTTGTCGCTGGTGCAAGAAATTGCCGAAACTGGCAAACTTCCCGTGCCGCTTTTCTGCGCTGGTGGTTTAGCAACGCCGGCCGATGCTGCCTTGGCGATGCAACTTGGCGCAGAGTGTGTTTTCGTCGGCTCGGGTATTTTCAAGAGCGACAACCCCGGCCCTCGCGCCAAAGCCATTGTTGAAGCGACAACGCACTACATGGACGCCAAGATATTGGCCAAGGTCAGTGCCGGCCTCGGTGCCCCCATGACGGGTATCGGTATGGACGAAATTAATCAGCGTTACGCTGATCGCGGCTGGTAAACGGTTCTGTCGCAATGAGGCCCCCAGGTGAACCCTCGCGTGTTAGTCGGTGTACTGGCGCTCCAAGGAGCCTTTGACGCACACGTCCAACGACTCACAGATCTTGGTCTTGAGTCGCGACTGGTGAAAAATACGTCTGACCTCGTTGATCTCGACGGAATTATTTTGCCGGGCGGAGAAAGTACGACCATGAGCAATCTGTTGGTCGCATCGGACCTCGGAGTTGAACTCTCGAAGCGCCTTCACGATGGTTTACCCGTATTCGGAACCTGTGCCGGAATGATCATGATGGCACGAACTATTCACGATGGTCGACCTGATCAGATTTCATTAGACGTCATGGATATTCAGGTGCGACGTAATGGTTATGGGCGCCAAAACGATTCTTTTGAACAAGACATCACCATTACTTCGCTTGACTCTCCATTTCATGCTCTTTTCATCCGCGCTCCAGTGATCGAATCAATCGGTAACGATGTTGAGGTTCTCGCATCAATTGACGAACGCCCCGTGCTTGTTCGTCAGGCCTATGCTCTCGCCAGTTCTTTCCACCCCGAACTCGTGACAGACTTACGGGTGCACGAGATTTTTCTGTCCATCATCCACGAGTCATTGACAACGAGTAAGAGGTAGCCATGTCCGGACATTCCAAATGGGCGACAATCAAACACAAAAAGGGCGCAGCCGACAAGGCTCGCGGAAAATTGTTCGCCAAAATTGCTCGCCAAATTGAAGTAGCAGCTCGTGAAGGCGGGGGAGACATCAACTCCAACGCCACGTTGCGAACAGTTATTCAAAAGGCCAAAGCGGGCCAGATGACCAACGACGCGATTGATCGCGCCGTCAAGCGCGGTTCTGGTGAAGCCCAAGGTGAAAACTACGAGTCGATTACTTATGAGGGTTACGCCCCAGGCGGTGTCGCGATGTTGGTTGACACTTTGACGAACAATCGCAACCGTACTGGAGCAGATGTACGAAATATCTTTTCAAAGTTGGGCGGTGCCATGGCTGAGCCAGGCGCAGTCGGTTGGCAGTTCAGTCGCCGCGGAGTCATTTATGTTGGCGGAACCAGCAGCGAAGACGACATCATGTTGCTCGCTCTCGACGCAGGGGCCGAAGACATCAGTCGTGATGGTTCGTCGTGGAAGATTTTGAGTGAACCCAATGCGGTGTACGACGTCAAAACTGCTCTTGAAGCCGCCGGTATCGAAGTCTTGTCAGCCGAGTCAACTATGGTGTCATCGACAATCATTGACGTCACCGATGCTGAAACAGCGGCGAAAATCATGAAGGTCATGGATGCACTCGAAGACAATGACGACGTTCAAGACGTGTATGCAAATTTTGATATCAGCGACGAAATCATGGAGGCACTCGAATGAGTATTTCAGTAGGCGATCAGGCACCAAACTTTTCACTTCCGGGTACGGCTAACAAGTCGTATGCGTTGAACGATTACTCTGGTAAGCCAGTTGTACTCGTGTTCTACCCGGGTGACGACACGCCGGTGTGCACCAAACAACTCAACACCTATAACAACGAGCTTTCAGAGTTTGAACAACTTGACGCCCAAGTTCTGGCGATTTCGGCGCAAGACGTCTCAAGTCACGAAGATTTCTCGGGCAAGCATGGTTTCAAATTTCCTTTGCTGGCCGATGTCAATAAGGAAGTGGCAGCGTTATACGGGACTCTTGGACCACTTGGTTTCCCGCGTCGCAGTGTTTTCGTGGTCGACCGTCAAGGCAAGATCGTGTACGCACATCGCGCGCTAGCCGGCCTGACCTTCCGTTCGGTTGACGACATCACCGCCGCCATCAAAAAGTGCTGAATACCGTTACTGATTTAGCCGTCAATCTGCGTACCGATACAGGGACCGTCTCCACAGACGTTCAGCAATTGCCCACCCAGTAGATAGCCCAGAGCCTGCACCAGCACAAGCGGCTCGTCGCTACCTGCCCCATGTGGATCTAGACCAAACTCTGGTTCGGTGGGTATAGCCGCGCCAATCGGTGGGGCAGGAGTTCCGTAGTCCCAAATGACCAACGCTGATCCGTCAAAGGGATACCCATCAATCGGGTCAATCCCCCAAAAGGGAGTCCTCGACAAACTGCGACCTTCTTTAAGCGCAGGTGTCGCTATTTTGGCTTGAATGGTGCGAGCGAAAACTTCTGTCGCGACATTGGCCACTTGGTGATCACCGAATGCTTGAACCAATAGAACATCCTTGGATTCAAGTCCGGGGTAAGGGTCCGCCGTGAGATGTTGAGCGTAGCCACCATTTTCACCGCGGTCCCACAAAAGTTGCACCAATGCGAGTGTCAACAATTGATCTTCTTTCTTCGTATACGCCTGGTCAAAGATCACTTGGAACTCTGGCCAATCGCTCGACCGCGGCAGAAGAAGTGAATAGTTCATGCCGGGAACACCCAAGACGGCGCGACTCCATTCAGATGTAATCGCTGTCGCTGCGCCACCCAATATTCCGCCTTGACTGTTTCCGACAAAAACAGTTGCGTCAGCTTTCAAGATGGATGAACCATCATCATTTTGGAACGCTGAATGCGACACAAACCCGAGTGGACTGTTCGTCAGGCGCCCCAGCATCTGAAACGCGATCATTCCTTGCAACATTCGATCGGCTTGTTCGTTAAAACGACTCATGTCACTCAAAATGCCCGCCAGATTGCCTAAGTCTTCGGTGGCCATTCCTAACCAATCCACGGCACATGCGCCAATCATTCCTTGACCAGCAAATGCTCCAAAGAAATCAACTTGACTGCGCGACCCCAATAACCCATGTCCGTACAACAACGCTGGAACCGGACTCGAGACTTCATTGGGGATCACACAACGAAACGCCGCGTCATACGTCGGATGTTCTGGATTAAGTGCCGGGTTCCCTGCCGAATCAAAGAGAAGTTTTCCACCGGGCGATCCATCATTATCAAGAAAGTTCGGAATCTCTAAGGTGCCATCAATTGTTTGAACGTCTCCCGGCGTCACGGTGTCAACTGTGAATTTTGGGGCTCCATCACCGATCTGTTCATACGCCACTGAACGCTCATAAAGCAAACGACTTGACAACGATTCTGCACTTGCAACTGTGAAACTCCATTGTTGCTTGTTCGCATCTATATCAACTGGTTGACCTTGGCTAGTGACAAGTGCACCAATCGTTACCTGATATGTGTGACCTTCGGTCAGTGCCACGGCTGGACGAAGAGTGACCAATCCCGAAGGTTCATCTAACTCGCCCCAGAAAGGCCAATCAGTCTCCGAATCAATATCGCGCAATGAGATCGGATTTGAATTAGATAATGAATCCTCGATGGCAGTTGAGTTCGGAACGCCACTTTTTGCCAAGTCCACATCAGGAGCAGCAAAAACAATGACTGAGTTTGGCGAGAATCCATCACCACGATTTTGATCAGTAACATCAAGTGCTACTCCATCCACGTTGACCGGAGTCGCGTCACTTGGAATTGCCAAACGTCGACCTGTCAGCGTGTTGACATCTGCGACAGTTAAACGGTTATCGGGCCAAGGCAACAGGCACGTCAGGACGCCGGGTTGATCGCACGTCGGTTGAACCGAGTCTGTGCCATCGGACGGGCTCCCAGGTGCCGAGCCATCAACAGTGGATCCAGGGGAACTGTCTGTCGTCAAGGCACTGGATCCGGGGTCTGAGGTTCCTGAACAGGCCGCCAAGGACGCAACGAGTCCCATCACGACAACTGACCGAGCCAGCACTTGACCGAAATTTCGTTCTCTACGCATGACCAAGAATGCCATGTTCCACGACATGAAGCGATCAATCCGTTATGATCGTACGCATGTTCGTATCAGGAGAACCCGAGCCAACGAAGACGAACGTGCACCGAGTACTCGGAATTGACCCTGGCCTCACCCGTTGTGGCTATGCCGTCGTCGACGCCCATGGTCCGCAATCGGTCAGTGCGGTCTCTCTTGGGGTCTTGCGCACACCGCCCACCATGGCTCTTCCTGAACGTCTCGCCAGTCTGCATCGCGATATCAGTGACCTTTTGCGCGAATTTGAACCCCAGACCGTGGTGGTTGAACAGTTGTTCTTTCAGGTCAACGTACGAACAGCCATGAGCGTCGGTCAAGCCAGCGGACTCGCTTTGGCCCTGGCATCAGCAGCCGGTTGCACGGTTGTTCAGTACACCCCGAATCAGGTCAAAGAAACAGTGACTGGCTGGGGCGGCGCCGACAAGTTACAGGTGCAGCGAATGGTGCAGGTTCGACTCGGTCTGAACTCGTTGCCGCAACCAGCTGACGCCGCCGATGCGGCAGCTTTGGCACTGTGTCATCTTGCCGTGGCCCCCATGCATCAAAAACTTATTGCCGCTGGGGCCGAATCAATTCATGGTCGAGCTCGAAGCCGAAAGTCCGCCTGACATGATCGGTTCACTACGAGGAACAGTTCTCGAGCGCCACGGCGAAGGAACAACGTTGATCGAGGTCGGCGGTGTGGGATATCTGGTGACCGTGACACCGCGCACTTTGGCCGAACTCGAACCAACTTCGCCAGCCTTTTTGTATATCCATCATCACATCCGCGAGGACACCCAAACTTTATTCGGATTCTTAACTCGTGATGAAAAGAATACATTTCAGATTCTTTTGGCGACCCATGGTGTCGGACCATCGTTAGCGATGGCTGTACTCGGAACTTTGACACCCGTCGCACTCTTTGAAGTTGTTGCGTCATCAGATTTGGCCGCACTCACAATGGTTCCTGGTGTCGGCAAGAAAACGGCCGAACGATTACTCATTGAACTGAAAAATCGATTGTCGCTACCGATTCTCGATAATCATGAACCATCGAGTGGTGGACGCACCAGTGTGATTTCCGATGTCCGTGAAGCGTTACTCGGGCTCGGATACAGCGAATCGGAAATTCGCGAGGTTCTGCGAGACGTTTCAATTGAAGATGGAGCAGAGCGTCTTTTGCGCGATGCGTTACAAGCTTTAGGGGCACGCCGTGCGGGATGAATTTCTAGATCCACAAATCCAAGACGTTGTTGAAGAGTCTGATGAATCAGGCTTGCGTCCAAAACACCTTGAAGAATTCATCGGCCAACGTGAACTTAAAGAGAAGTTGGGCATCGTTCTTGAGGCAGCCCGCCGACGCGGCGAAGCGGCCGATCATTTGCTATTTGCTGGTCCGCCAGGCTTAGGAAAAACAACGCTCTCGAGCATCATTGCCGCAGAAATGGGCGTGCGACTACACATCACCTCTGGCCCCGCCCTCGAACGAGCCGGCGACCTCGCGGCAATCTTGACCAAACTCGAACCGTCTGATGTCTTGTTTATTGACGAAATTCATCGTCTCAGCCGCGTAGTGGAAGAAATTTTGTATCCAGCAATGGAAGACTTCAAACTCGACATTGTTGTCGGCAAGGGACCAGCCGCGTCGAGTATTCGTTTGGCATTACCAAAATTCACTTTGGTCGGCGCAACTACGCGTACCGGAATGATCACTGGCCCATTACGCGATCGATTCGGATTAGTCGCACGTCTTGATTATTACGACGATGACGAACTCCATGCCATCGTGCGTCGTGCCGCGGGCATTCTTCATGTTTCTATTGATGAAGAAGGGTCACATCAAATTGCTCGACGAAGTCGCGGAACACCGCGTATTGCGAACCGACTGTTACGAAGGGTACGTGACTTTGCCGAAGTACGTGGTGACGGCAATATCACCGGAGCAATCGCCGATGAAGGTCTCGCAGTCTTCGGAGTTGATCATCGTGGTCTTGACAAAGTTGACCGATCGATTTTGATTTCGCTGTGTCAGCAGTTCAACGGGGGACCAGTCGGGCTCTCAACATTGGCGATCGGTATCGGTGAGCAGCCCGAGACCGTCGAAGACGTATACGAACCTTTCCTAATCCAACAGGGTCTGATTGCGCGCACGCCACGTGGACGAGTAGCGATGCCCGCAGCATGGGATCACATCGGCCTACAAGCACCGAATCAAGTTCCGGGTTTGTTCTCCTAGAATTCGTCGGGTGCAGCTGTCAGATTTCGATTACGACCTCCCTCAGGAGCGAATTGCCCAAGTTCCTGTTGAACCTCGAGATCACGCTCGCTTACTGGTTGATCAGGGTCGCCACAATGGCAAGACCAGCATCGCGGACCGCCAAGTGTTCAATCTTCCTGATTATCTACATGCAGGCGACTTACTCGTGGTCAACGACACCCGAGTCATTCCTGGTCGACTACGACTCAACCGTTCAAGCAGTGGCAACGTTGAAGTGTTACTGCTCGATCCGCTGACACCAGATTCTCGGCGTTGGTCGGCGCTAGTTAAGCCTGGTGGAAAATTGAAAGATGGAGAAGTTCTTCGTCATCTTGAATCCGGGAGCGAATGTATTTTTCATGGCCGCCTCGCCAGCGGTGATTCATTTGAGATCGAATTATGTTTCACTGATGACGCGTTAAAGTTTCTCGATCGCATCGGAGAAATTCCGTTACCCCCGTACATCAACTCTTCACTCCCAGACTCAGACCGTTATCAAACGATTTACTCACGACGCCCCGCCTCGGCGGCTGCTCCAACAGCAGGTTTGCATTTCACCCCCGAATTACTCCGAAAAATCGCCGACATGGGCGTTGAACTTGCTCGAGTTGAACTAGTTGTCGGTCTTGACACATTTCAACCTATTCAGACTGACAATCCACTTGATCACAAAATGCATACCGAGTTTTATGCCGTCAATGATGAAGTTATGGCCAAGGTTCAGTCGGCCCAACGAGTTGTCGCAGTCGGCACCACAGCGGTCAGGGCCCTTGAAAGTGCTGCATCACGTCATGAATTATCCGGCCGCACCAATTTATTCATTCATCGGGGTTTCAATTGGCAGTGTGTCGACCTCATGATGACCAACTTTCATTTGCCGAAAACGACATTGTTATTAATGGTTGATGCTTTTGTCGCAGACCGATGGCGCGATATCTACGCTCACGCCTTAGAAAATGGGTACCGTTTCTTGTCACTAGGCGACACCATGTTGCTTAATCGTCACGCCGAAGAGAGCTAGAGATGAATCCCGTCACGCTGAATATCACTGCAACCGAAGGAGCAGCGCGAACCGGTGTCGCATCAACTGCAAAAGGTTCATACCAGTTTCCGACATTCATGCCTGTTGGCACGCGTGGTGCCATTAAGTATCTCAGCGCCTCTGACTACGAATCACTTGGTGCAGAAATCGTTTTGGGTAACACCTATCACCTGATGTTGCGCCCAGGAGCTGAAACCGTTGCTCACTTCGGAGGTATAGCAAAGTTCGCTGGTTGGCGGGGCCTCACATTGACCGACTCCGGTGGTTTCCAAGTCTTTTCGTTGAATCCAAAAGTTGATGACGACGGTGTGACATTCAAGTCAACATATGACGGAAGTAGCCATCGCTTCACTCCCGAGTCTGCAGTGGCGACTCAAGAGTTACTTGGAGCCGATATTCAAATGGTGCTCGATGTGTGCGCACCGCTCCCGTCACCTCAAGCAGTCATTCGAGTAGCTCTTGAACGAACATCGATGTGGGCACAACGGGCACACTCAGCACACCAACGCCCCGATCAAGCTTTGTTCGGAATCGTTCAAGGCGGAACCGATATCGCGATGCGGGCCGAAAGCGCTCAACGCACAGTTGCGATCTCCACTGGTGATCGATCAGGTTTTGATGGATACGGAATCGGCGGCCTATCGGTCGGAGAGACCCGCGAAGAAATGATCCCGGCTTTGGCAGCGGCAATCGCTCACTTACCGACCGACCGACCGCGTTATTTGATGGGAGTGGGTGACCCCGCATCGCTGGTTGAGGCAGTGTGGCTCGGCGTCGACCAGTTCGACTGCGTGATGCAAACGCGTATCGGCCGCCACGGGACAGCCCTCACGAGCACCGGCAAGTTACACATCAAGAATCAGCAGCATGCGTTAAGCAATGACCCCATCGACTCGGCTTGTTCGTGTGATGTCTGCCAGCGCCACAGCAGGGGATACCTGCGCCATCTGTTCCAGGTCAACGAACCCACGGCCGCCCGTCTCTTGAGTCTGCACAACATTGCTTTTACCCTCAATCTGATGAAAGACATGCGAAATGCCATCAGCCTCGGGCGACTGCACATTTTGCGCCAAGAAATTCTCTCGATTTGGGGCTAAACACCTGATTTGGTGCTTTTAGGGCCCTCGTAAGACCCCAAATTGGCGCCCTAAGCACTAGAGTTCAACGGGTTATTTGACCCTCGATCTTAGGGAACTTCATGTTTACTCTTCACTCCTCGTCCTTCGTACAGGCAGCAGAATCTTCATCACAAAAAAGTGGTGGAAGTTTCGTTGTCACCCTCTTGTTCATGGGTGCAATCGGAGCCGCCATGTACTTCTTGATGATTCGCCCGCAACGTCGCCGCCTGAAGGAAAGCCAAGAACTACAGCGCGCGATTGGTGAAGGCGATGAAGTCATTACCAATGCTGGCATATTTGGTTTCGTCAACGCCATTGACGGCGATGTCGTCTGGCTCGAAATTGCCGAAGGTACCGAGATCCGTGTTTCACGGTCCTCACTCTTGCGCCGTATAAATCCATCAGTTGAACCAGCAGGCGGAGAAATCGCCGCTGAGTCGACCGAACCCGACAGCGAGTAACCGCAACTGCTATGACTCGTCGTCTTGTTATTTCTCTGGTTGGCCTTCTGGTGGTTGTGTTTGGCTCGTTCGCTGGCAACCTCGTCGCCAACAACGAACCTTCCCTTGGTCTCGACCTTCAGGGCGGAATTTCTGTCACTCAAGAACCAGTGGGCGAGTACGACTCGGTCAGTCTTGACTTAGCGGTCGAACGCATCCGCGACCGTGTTGACTCTCTTGGAGTTGCCGAACCAGAAATTATTCGTCAAGGTGACGCAATTGTTGTCAACCTTCCAGGCGTTGACAACCAAGATGAAGCATTGCGCCTAGTTCAAGTGACCGGAGCAGTTTTACTTCGCCCAGTTCTTTTGGCCGCACCCAATTCGCCGGTTGATACCTCAAGCACGACTGTTGCTGATGGTTCATCAACAACAGTCACCGACGGCTCATCGACAACCACCGCCGATGGTTCATCCACTTCTGTTCCAGTGACGACTCTCGCAGTTTCAACGACCGCGCCTGGTGGACCGTCACGGGGTATTCCGCAAGTCGCCACAACTGTCCCAGGCGTCGATCAAACAACAGTCCCTGTCGGATCGACCGATGCTCCATCCAGTGCGTCTACATTGGTGACTGAAACCGATTCATTGACTGGCACTGAAGCACCCCTCGGAGCCGAAGCACCAACTGATTCAGATATCACGTCACCCACACCACCCGCCGAAATGGGCGATCCCGCCGATCCCACGGCAACAATTATCGTGCAGAACGTCGACGGTTCAGAGATTTATCAGCTCGGACCATCATTTGCCACGGGTGAAGTATTTAACAACGATGCCAAGGCCGACATCATCACGAGCGGTTGGGGAGTGCGTGTCACTTTAAAGAGTGGCTCTTCTGGCTCTGACCTTTGGAATATCGGTGCGGCTCAATGTTTCGCCAAGTCAACGACCTGCCCGACTGGCCGTATGGCCATTGTTCTTGACGGTGTTGTGCAGTCGGCGCCAAGCGTTAATCAGCCATCGTTCTCTGGTGGAGTAGACATCACCGGAAACTTCAAAGAATCAGAAGCCAAAGAACTGGCTCGAGTTCTGAAGAGTGGCGCTTTGCCAGTTCGTCTAGAAGTTCAAGCAGTACAGATCGTGTCACCAACTTTGGGTGACGATTCACTCAACGCCGCGATCGTCTCAGGTTTGATCGGCGTCCTTCTCGTATTGCTCTTTATGCTCTTGTACTACCGCCTTCTTGCCCTCATCGTGGTTTTTGGAATTACGTTGTCGGGCCTCATACAGTGGAATGTCATTTCACTTCTCTCAACGACCAATGGACTCGCTTTAAGTTTGGCCGGTATCGCCGGAATCATCGTCTCCATCGGTGTCACCGTCGACTCGTACGTTGTATTTTTTGAAAAGTTAAAGGACGAATTGAAGACTGGACGAACCCTCAAGAATTCAGCAGAGCGGGGATTCAAGTCAGCGTGGAGAACAATTTTAGCTGCCGACATCGTGTCACTCATCGGCGCATTCACTTTGTGGTACCTAACGGTTGGTTCAGTACGTGGTTTCGCCTTCTTCCTTGGGTTGTCAACTTTGTGCGACATCGTCATTGCATGGTTCTTTACCCGTCCAACCATGTTGCTATTTGCCCGAACGAAACGATTCCAACGCGGTCGACTCTTCGGTATCGATAACACTGTTAATGCCACAGGAGGTGCGGCATGAGCAACGACCTCGTTTCTTCACGTCGTGGGATATTGGGACGTTTGTATCACGGCGAAACTTCTTTTGACTTCGTCGGTAAACGCAAAATAGGTTTTGCCTTCTCGTTGATCTTGGTGTTGTTAACTCTCGGCTCATTGTTTACTCGTGGACTCAGCCTGGGAATTGACTTCGAAGGTGGAGTGGCTTGGCAAGTACCAAGCAGCGCCACCATGGATGTCGATGCAGCCCGATCTGTCCTTGACGACAACGGTATTCAAACCGAAAATGCCAAGGTCCAAACCTTGACGAGTGGAACGACAACATCTATTCGTATCCAGGTTGGCGATCAAACGGCCGAAGTTCGTGCCAAGGTGCAAACCGAATTAGCGACCAAGGCTGTTGTTGACATCAACGAAGTTTCAGTGAGTTCTGTCAGTTCGTCCTGGGGACGTTCGATTACTGAAAAAGCGGTACGCGCGTTAATCGTTTTCATGGTTTTAGTCGGCATCTACATTGCTTGGCGTTTTGAATGGCGCATGGCACTCGCCGCAATTTTGGCGATGTTGCATGATGTGCTCATCAGCGTTGGCGTGTACTCCCTGATCGGTTTTGAGGTCACACCAGCGACAGTTGTCGCATTTTTAACAATTCTCGGATTCTCGTTGTATGACACGATCGTCGTATTTGACAAGGTCAAAGACAATATTGACAAATTCGGACCATCACGAACGTCAATGGCTGACATCACCAATGTCTCAATGAACCAGGTTCTGATGCGTTCACTGAATACTTCATTAGCAGCGGTTTTGCCAGTGTTGTCACTTCTTGTTCTTGGCTCAGGAATTTTGGGCGCAATTGCCCTACGTGAATTCGCCATTGCTTTGTTGGTCGGTTTGATCACCGGTTCCTACTCATCGATCTTTATCGCGTCGCCCTTGCTGACAATTTTTAAACAGCGCGAAAGCCGCTACAAGAACCTCACGGGGGCTCATGCGACCGGAGCAGAACTTGCGCATATGGTGATCTCGGGCGGAGCGACTGGCGCGAAGTCAATTCGTCGTCAAACTGTTGCTTCAGATGATTCATCTATGGCGCCTCAAATATCTCCAACATCTACGGCGTTGTTAACGCATCCGCCCCGCCCGCGTAAGAAGCGTCGCCGTTAATCATGAGCACCGAGTCAATGCAAGATCTCATACGTTCGATTCCTGATTATCCAAATCCCGGTGTGACCTTTCGTGATATCACGCCCTTACTCGGTGATGGCCCAGCGTTTCACGAGGCGATTTCGCAGATCACCGAACGCTTTACCAATTCGAATATTCAACGGGTCATCGGAGTTGAGGCACGAGGTTTCATTCTCGGTGCGCCGATCGCAGTAGCACTCGGAGCAGGTTTCGTTCCTGTCCGCAAGGCCGGCAAACTTCCATGGGCCGTGGTGCGTGAGGAATATGACCTCGAATACGGTTCTGACAAGCTAGAGATCCATCGCGATGCCATTCACCCCGGCGAGAGGATTTTGGTCGTCGATGATGTTTTGGCGACCGGAGGTACGGCAGCGGCAACCTGCCGTTTGGTCGCGGCACTCGGTGGAGAAATTGTGGCTCTTGCAGTTTTGATTGAATTACCCTTCCTTGAAGGTCGAGCCAAACTTGATGGCATCGCCGTCGAATCGCTCTTCACCTACTGAGTACTCCACCTAGTAAGAGCAGGGCATAACCACCCGTTCCTGGTGACTTCCTGCGATACTTAGCCCATGGCAACGGTAACTCGGCTTCTCCCGTGGAGGAGACAACACAGTTCGCCCGACGACGAAATGGCTCCTGTGTTGCAGTCATTCCGGCGCCGCCACCCCAAGGCATCTACAGCCTTAATGACAAAGGCTTTTGAAACAGCTCGCGCCGCGCATTCTCAACAGACTCGAAAAAGTGGTGAGGGGTATATCAATCACCCTCTTGCAGTGGCCAAAATCGTCGCAGATATCGGGCTTGATGAAACAACAGTCATCGCTGCCTTGCTACACGACGCCGTTGAAGACACCGAAATAACAGTCGCTGACGTTGAGCGCGATTTCGGACCAGAGGTGGCTGCCATTGTCGATGGTGTCACCAAACTCGATCGAATTCGCTTTGATTCTAAGGAAGAACAACAAGCCGCAACTATGCGCAAAATGCTCGTGGCAATGGCCAAGGATCTACGCGTATTGATTATCAAGTTGGCCGATCGCTTGCACAATATGCGCACGATTGCTGCAATGCCACTTGAGAAGCAGCAACGTATTGCCAACGAAACACTCGACATCTATGCACCGCTTGCCCACCGTCTCGGTATGCAGGGGCTCAAACAACAACTTGAAGATTTGGCTTTCGCTTCAATGTATCCAAAACGTTACGCCGAGCTCGATCACCTAGTGAGCAGTCGTAGTCCTGAACGAGATGTGTACCTCGCTAAGGCAATGTCTGACGTTCGAGCCAAATTGTCAGATTTGAATATTGACGCAGACGTCACCGGTCGCGGAAAGCATTTATGGAGCATCTACGAAAAGATGATTCAAAAAGGCAAAGAATTTGATGAGATTTTCGACATCGTTGCCATACGAGTCGTTGTCGATTCAGTGAAAGATTGTTACGCAGCTCTGGGATGCATCCACGGAACTTGGAAGCCCATTGTTGGGCGTTTCAAGGACTACGTTGCTATGCCAAAATTTAACTTGTATCAAAGTTTGCACACCACTGTTATTGGTCCCGGTGGCAAACCACTTGAAATTCAAATACGTTCGCGCGAAATGCATCAAAGAGCCGAGTGGGGAGTGGCTGCTCATTGGGCCTATAAAGATGACAACGAAGTACCAGATATTGATTGGTTGAACCGGATTATCGATTGGCAAAGCGATATCGCTGATCCGGCGCAGTTCATGGAGAGTTTGAAAACTGATCTCGACCAAGACGAGATCTTTGTATTTACTCCTAAAGGTCGCGTGATTGCGCTACCACTTGGGTCATGCCCGGTTGATTTTGCCTACTCGGTGCACACTGCTATCGGTAATGCCTGTATTGGTGCTCGCGTTAACGGTCGGCTTGTACCGTTAACGCACCAGTTGAAATCTGGGGATACTTGCGAAATCTTTACATCAAAAGTTGAGTCAGCGAGTCCGTCTCGTGAATGGCTCGAATTCATTTCATCACCGAAAGCTCGCAACAAGGTGAAGCAATGGTTCTCCCGCGAAAAACGCGAAGATCTTGTTGAAGCAGGTCGCGAAGATCTGTCGAAAGAGCTTCGTCGGGTGCGATTACCCGTCAACCGGGTCATGGAGAGTTCGCATCTCATCGCCGAAATGGAGTCATTGAATTATCTTGATCTCGAAACTTTGCTTGCAGCAATTGGTGAAGGTCACGTTGAAGCCACTCAATTTGCCCAAAGAATTGCTGCACGGTTCGAAGATTCAAATTCTGAAGAACGATTGCCAGCATCAGTTTTGCGGCCCGATGACTTGCGTCGACGGGGCAATAACGTTGGAATTCATGTTGATGGTTTTGACGATGTTCTGATCCGATTGTCTAAGTGCTGTACGCCCGTCCCCGGAGACGAAATCATGGGTTTCATCACGCGCGGGCGCGGGGTCAGTGTCCATCGATCAGACTGCGTGAATGCGGGAACTTTCGCCGACGATCAGTCGTCGCGTCTTGTTGATGTTGAATGGGATGGCTCAGCAACCGGAACAGTTTTCCGTGCCAGTGTTGAAGTCATCGCTCTTGATCGCTCTGGGCTTTTACGCGACGTTGCCAACGAACTCTCCGAACAACATGTCAATATCGTGGCGTGCAGTACCCATACCGGGGGAGACCGAATCGCCAAAATGCGTTTTGAATTCGAACTGGCCGACCCTGGGCATCTTGACGCAGTTCTACGAACAATCAAAAAGATTGACGGGGTCTACGAAGCGCATCGTTCAGGTACCGGTCGCGCGCTCGATGAAGATGATGATTGAGTCTGGTTCGGGTGACAGTTATTGTCCAGTTATGAGTGCTTGCGAGGCCTAATCTCCCTGAGCCAGGACGCTGTGACCGCTATCCTGAGTACTTGTGCCCGAGTTCCAAACCAGCCCAGGGATGCGTGACATCCTTCCTCCCGAATCTGCCCGTTGGCGGCGGTTCGTGGCTGCTTTCGCCGAAACCGTGACCGCGGCTGGGTACGGCCAAATTATTCCTCCACT
>CAMDER010000007.1 GCA_945896935.1 Bifidobacterium breve
GAACTTGCCGGGATCGACCGTAAACGGGCTGACGTTACGAGCAATCTGTTCAGCATCTTCTTCCATTCCCTTGCGGAAAATCACTTCAAAAACTCCGGCTCCACTTTGGTGAGGTGCGCAAAAAATTAAAGCCACCAGGTGGGGATCGATGGTCAGCGGAACTGGTGAGGGTGCCGCCATCGAAAACATGGCACCCGTGATGTCGATACGCGCACTCGGGCCAGGGGCCTGTCGGAGTTCGAAGTTTTCTACAAAGAGGGCCGAAACAATCTGCATTCCTACGAGGGTAACGACACCCGAATAAAGAACCACCTGATCAACCGAACTCGGTTATCGCACCCGCTGACCTTGCACCCAAACAGCTTGTACATCTAGATCTTGATTCAGACCAACTAGATCGGCATGACAACCACTTTGCAAACGACCACGATCAGTGAGACCCATAACATCGGCTGGATGTGTACTCGCCGCGAGCAAGGCCTGATTCAACTGCACCTTGCCTTGATTGACACAAACCTTGACCGCCTCAGACATCGTGACGACGCTTCCAGCAAGGGTTCCGTCTTCTAACCGAGGTGCACCATCACGCATTACCAACTGAATTTTGCCAGCCGTTCCCGAGCGCCAAGCGACCGCATCAGTCACCAAGACCATCTTGTCGGGTTTGGCAGCAAATGCCAAGGCAATCGTTTCGGGAACAACATGAACACCATCAGCAATCAACGATGCATACATGCTGTCGTCGGTCAATGCCCACGTTGCCAGCCCAGGTTCGCGATGATGAACTCCGCTCATCGCATTGAAGAGGTGAGTCACCAACGTCGCACCAGCGCGCCGGCAATCATCAAATTGTTGCCGTGTTGGCCGCGAGTGTCCAATAGATACCTTGCAACCATGTGCTACAAGAACTTCACACGCTTCAACAGCCCCAATAATTTCGGCACCAAGCGTCATGAGCGCCACACCATCGGCATGCTCATATAACCATTTCGTATTCGGCTCACATACATACTGCGAGCGATGCGCCCCTACCGCGTTTCCCAAGAAAGGTCCTTCGAGGTGTACTCCGATGACATGCGGAGTGCCTGTGACATACGGAGTTCCTGTGACATCACTATGACTCGTGACAAAATCGATTGCTGTCCGATACCAATCGAGGGGAGCGGTCACCAACGTCGGGCACCAACTCGTCACCCCCTGATCAAGAAGAAGGTTGTTGAGGCGTTGCCATGCCACGGAGTCGTGAGCAAGCGCAGTAGACCAAACATCAACATCGTCGATTCCGTTGACCTGTAGATCGATGAAACCTGCGGCCAGCGTCAAGTCGGTGGTCGGGGTCTCGTCATGACCGAGCGCCGATATCGAGCGGATGCGACCCTGCGATACCTCAATTCGGGCAGCATGGAACTGTCCGTCTGTCAGAAGTACCCGTCGAGAACTGATCGCCGTCGATTCCACAGTCCTATTGTGCCGTGTTCGCATGCGTTTTTCATTCACCTGATGTGGCACAGTTGTTGCATGCCCGTACTTCAAAATAATGGTCAAGTTGTCGGTTATGGCGTTGCCGGAGCCCCACTCGGAACCGCTGGTGTGCCCGTGCTGTTATTTCACGGCACCACCATGAATCGATCGGCGTGGGATTTCGTCATTGGCTCAATGCCCACCGAAAGAACCTACATCCAAGTTGAGTTTCCAGGTTCGGGCGAGTCGGCAATGCCGTCGGCGCCACTTTCGGTCGAAGGATTGGTCAGTGATGCTGTTGCGGTATTGGACGAACTCAAGGTTGAACGTTTTCACGTTGCTGGTTATTCACTTGGCGCAGTGATCGCAGCCGCCACTGCAGCCACCGTGCCAACTCGCACCGTAAGCGCCACCATGTTGTGCGGATGGGTGACCTCTGACGCCCGCATGCGATTGACCTTTGATCTTTGGAAACGACTCATCAATATTGGCCCTGATCTCTTTATGCGTTACGCACTTGTGGACGGCTTTACCGCAGAGGCCTTAACCGGAATTGAACCCATGGTTGAAGCGATGATTGGAATGACCGCCGATACGGTTGCGCCAGGATCAATCGCTCATCTTGACCTTGACGCCATTGTTGATATTGCTCCGTTACTTTCACGTATCACCGCACCTAGTCTGGTCATCAGTGGCGCCCAAGATCGTTGGGTTGATCCCGTCCATGGACATGCTTTGTCGGCGGGAATCAAAAATTCGACGTTCTGCACCTTGCCCGCTGGTCACTTAGTCATTCAAGAACAAGCCGGCGACGTCGCTGCTTTGCTGAATGAACACCTTGTGACAAATAGCAAATGAGCGACATGAACGACATGTATCCCCGGGCCACACAGTTTGAAATACTGACTCCCGAGGTTGACGCTCGTTGGAAAAACTTTGGTCAATGGGCTCGTACGTATTTCCCAAAACTTGTCGGGCTACACGTTGAAGAAACACGCTTGGGATACTGCCGCATGGTTCTCACGTACCGGGAAGAACTTGAACAACCAATGGGCATTGTCCATGGGGGAGCCATCGCCACTCTTATTGACGCTTCCGTCGTTCCAGCAATCGGAAGCGCTTACGACAATACAGTCGGTTACTCAACGCTCGACTTACATGTGCAGTATCACAACGCCTTAGTCAAAGAAGATGCGATTGCTGAAGGCTGGGTGACCAAGCGCGGTCGTTCAGTCGTCTTTTGTGAAACTGAGGTCACCGGTCGAACAAGTGGAAAGCAGATCGCACGCGGCTTTATGACTTACAACGTTTCGGCCTTGCGACCCATGAAGCCATAAATTAAGGCGCGATTGTTGTTGTCGCAGCCACGCCAGTGCGGGCAGCCAATACCGCATCGTTGATTGCTCCGATGAGGTCATCTGTTTCTTTGGGTTTTGTTCCGTTCACAAGCACACTGACCACTAAGCCATCGGGTCGATGCACGACCATCGCATGCACGTTTTCAATGCTGCCCGAGTGCCCCCACTCGCCACTGACAAATAGCCGTAGGCCTAAACCGTAGTCCCACAGGGGCGTCACACCTTGAGGAGTAGCCGGCGACTTCATGAGATCCATTGACTCCGAAGAAATAACATGAACGCTCGGCGATTGCGGGTCAAGAGAATCAAGAAGTTTGGCAACATCAGCAGCTGTTGCAACCCATGCACCTGCTGGTCCAAGTTGTTCCATGTACGTGCGGTTTCCACTCACTGCATGCATCGCATCGTTCGGACCAAAATCGTAAGTACCGACCAACCGAAATGAATCGAGACCCAATGGAGTCAGAACCAATTCCTTCGTGGCATCTTGATACGACAGGCCGGTGACAAGTTCAATTGCTTTTCCGAGCAAGACATAACTGACATTGCCGTATTTAAAGGTTGACCCTGGCTCAGAATCGAGTTGCACACTCAGTGCCTCGCTCAGCATGCCCATCTGGTCATACGAACCCGAATCAAAGAAAATCTTCAAAAAATTTGAAATACCTGACGTGTGGGAGAGCAGTTGCCTGATCGTGATGTTTCGAGCACGTTCATCAGCCACGGTCAAACCAAATGTGTCGGCAATGAGCCCAACAATTGGTTCATCTAACTGAAGTAGATCTTGTTCAACCAATTTCAGCACCGTTTCAGCAGTCAAGATTTTGCTGACGCTGGCAATGCGAAAATTCGTCTCAGCATTGACTGGACGTGACGATTTAACTGTGGATGCCGCGAAGGTATGTATCACTTGACCTTGAAAGACCACCGCCGCCGATACATCGCGCGAACCCGCATCAAGAGTGTGCAGTTTGATAGCCGCATCAAAGAGTTCAGTATTCGGTAGCGGTTCTTGTTCAGGAGCGCTGGTCGTGGTTGTCGTGCTCACAACCGTCGAGGTCGACGGAACTGTTTCTGGCAAAGTGGTCGTTGGAATGGCTGCGGTCGTGAGTGTTCCAGTTGTTATAGCAACGACAACAGTCGACGAAGAGTCGCTTATTTCGCTGGCACCAGAGCATGCTCCAATGATGAGGAATGAAACTAAAAAACCGATCGTACGACGGCGAGTCATCCTGGCAGATCAGAAAGACCGAGGACGGTGAGCGCATTTTGACGCAAGAATTTTGGCCAGACATCTTTTTTGAATGGCACCTTGGGCATATCTCCCATGATCCGTTCATAGGTCAGGCCCATCGGCCAGTAGCCGGCGTAGATCACTCGGTCAGAACCTCGACTATTCGCGTAGTCAATGATGCGCGGGTCGTAATGCTGTGGAGCGAATGCACTCGTTGAGTAATACAGATTTGGCCATTTCAACATCAACTTCACGGCAAGTTCGGTCCATGGCTGACATCCGTGACGGGTCACGATTTTGAGTTCGGGGAAGTCGTAACACACAATGTCAAGAAGTTCGACGTGCTGACACATACTCGGCACTCGCGGACCAGGAATGCCGGCGCAAATAAAGATCGGAATACCGAGCTCGGCGCACACCGAATAAATGGGGTACCAACGAGCATGATCAATCGGAACTTGGGGAGTGCAGCCGGCAGGAAATGTGCCAACAGCTTTCAAACCAAATTCTTCATACAGTCGACGAATCTTGCGAACTTCATCAACACCGTTATTGGCATCGGCGCTGCACGAAGCAATGAAGCGCTCGGGGAACTGTTGCATCGCGCGAATTCCGGGCTCACCTTCAATTCCGATCATTGAACGTTCAATACCAAAGTGATCCATGGTATTGATCGCCACTTCAACTGGATCAATGTCCTCGGTCAAGGCACTCGGAACATTTTGTTTGAAGAGATATTCCACGGGGAACATCGTCTCTTTACTTTCCTTGTCACGAATATTGCCGCGGAAAAACTCATACAAGCGACGCGGGTCAGGATCGGGGAATCCCATCATTGTCTCAATAATCCCCAAACCTCCTGGTCCGACTACTGGCATCGTCGATTCGTGAGATGCCGAATCCTGTACAGCCATTTCAGAGTCCCAAGAAATCGATGACGTTATGACGCATGATCTTTTCAATATCGGTTGCGTTAAACCCGTGTAGATCGTCGACAAACGTCGTCGGAATTTCTAGTCCTTCGGCGTGTGGGTAGTCACTACCGAACATCAACCTTTCAACACCGATCGTTTCAGCCAACAGGTGAATGTCATCTTCATAGAACGGAGCAACCCACACATGTTCACAGAAATCTTCAACTGGATCTTTACCAAACATAAATGGTTGCTGGGCATACGCCTTTTTGAATTTCTTAATGAGATTCGGAACCCAATCGGCTCCGGCCTCAATCGAGGAAACACGCAGTTTTGGATGACGAGTAAATACTCCGTGGCTGACGAGCACCGCAAACATGTCAAAGGGAGCACGGTCACTGGTCATGACCCGCATCGGCGACGAACGGAATGCTTCAAATTCGCCGAAGGGTTCCCAATCATCGATGTACTTGCCGTAACCGGCGTCTCCCGAGTGGAAAGCGACCGAGACATTGGCTTCGGCCAGCCGCGCCCAAAATGGATCAAAAATCTTGTCGCCAGGAGAGCGAGTCCCACCGCTTGGGTCGATCGCCGGCGATGTCCGCATGACGACAACCTTGACTCCGTTCGCGATAGCCCAATCGGCTTCCTTGACCGCCCAATCGGGGTCGGCCAAGGTGATGTACGGTGCGCCGTACACCATGTCTTGATAGGCAAAGCCCCAGTCGTCAAGCAACCAACGGTTGAACGCTGAGAAAGCAGCGCACAGAGCCGGAGGATCGTCGCGTAACGACTCTTCCATACCAACTGCCAAAGTAGGGAAGAACATCGCGCCAGCAAGACCTTGTTCTTTCATGAGTGCTACCCGAGCATCTCGATTGCGGTACGCCGGGCTGATGGGATCGAGTTCGCCAAAAAGGGTGCGCATATCGCCACCTGAAACTCGGCCGCGGAAATACGCGTCAAGCGCACCAGGTTTAGACACTGGATTAAACGTGGGGTTCGGGATAAAGCGATTGACCCGTCCACCAACAAGCAGCCGCTTCTTCCCATCAATCTCGGCCCACTGCATACAACGCTTAGCCATTTCGCGAGGCATATGACGAGTAAACGCATCTTCAGCTTCGTAGTAATGATTGTCGGCATCAAAGGCAGCAAATCCAAGTTCAACTCGCTGAGCGTTTTTATGAGTGTTTTCAATAGCTGTCGGTGCCATGACGTTCTCCTGACTGAACACAGATACAAATTCCCGCTACGAACCGTAGCCCAGCGCCCGACTAATTCTGCACCTACAACGGCTACCGTTGTCACAATGTGTGGACGATTTACCTCGCTGACGCCTCCCCAGCAACTCGCCACAATTTTTTCAACGGTGGCGCCGAACCCCCAACTGTTTGACGAATTTCATCCGAACTTCAATGTTCCACCAACGACGCGAATCGCAGCCGTCGCCCAAGATTCCCAGGGCACTCGTAAACTTGGACGCTTTCAGTGGGGTCTTGTCCCGAATTGGGCCAAAGACACTTCAGGGAGCGCCCGATGTGTTAACGCCCGCAGCGAGACTGTGTTTGACAAGCCATCGTTTAGGTCGAGCGTCCCAAGCAAACGTTGCATCATCCCGATGGATGGCTTTTATGAATGGCAAACGATCGGGGTCACCGCTTCGTCGCCGCCTCAACCTAAGCAACCCGTCTACGTGACACGCCGAGACGGACATCCGCTAGCAGTTGCCGGACTTTGGGCTTCGTGGCGCGATCGCAGCATGGGCGACGACGCTCCGTGGTTACATTCGTGCTGCGTCATCACGACTCAGGCCAACGACACGATGTCGCCGATTCACGACCGTATGCCAGTGATCCTAGAGGCAGACGATTGGGACGATTGGCTCAACGTTGGCGCTGGCTCACATACTGCGACACCGATACAACGGATCACCGAACTCATGATTCCGGCCGATCCCTCCATACTTATTCCGCAATGGGTGAGCACCGCCGTGAACTCGGTTCGCAACAATCATCCGGACCTCATTGCGCCGATCAAAATCGGTGACTGATCAAACGACGTGTGTATGCCCAGCAGCTCGTAACGCCACACGAATTTTCTCTGCCGAATCTTCAAGTGCATCACGATCAATACTCATCGCGGCATTAGCAAATGAAAGTTGCGACATGTCCATCGTCGGGATCACATGAATATGAGTATGCGGTACTTCGTAGCCGGCGATAATCACGCCGACGCGATCGCATCCGAATGCCTCTCGTTGTGCAACACCGATAATGCGAGTCACTGCAAACAAATGATCGGCGAGTTCGGGGCTGGCATCGACCCAGTGATCAACTTCTTCGCGGGGCACAACAAGTGCATGTCCAAAAGCCATCGGGTTGATCGACATGAAGACGACACACAAGTCGTCCTTCCAAATAAAAGTCCCCGGAATCTGGCCATCAATAATGCGCGTGAAGATTGTGGGCATTACACCCAACCTCCAGAAACTGGAAAAACATCGCCAATGCAATACGAAGATTCTGGACCAGCCAAGAATCGCACGACTTGGGCGAGTTCTTCTGCTCGAGCCAATCGTCCAATGGGTGTCTGCATTCGAATACCCATGCGCGTCGTTTCGTCAAAGGCATCAAGCAGGGGAGTATCGACCCAACCAGGACACACAGCATTCACTCGGATTCCAAAGGGTGCCACTTCTTGAGCGGTTGACTTCGTGAAGGCAATGATGCCCGCCTTGGCTGCGCTGTAATGTGGCGCACCCGCAGCCGGGCGCAATCCCATGATCGACGAAATATTCACGATTGATCCCGAACGCTGTGGCGTCATATGTCGCAGCGCGGCACGGGTTCCATAAAATGTTCCGTACAGATGAATCTTGATCATGCGATCCCATTGCTCATCACTGAGGTCAACCGTGTAATTACCTGGTTCAAGCTCGTCGTATTTGCCTTCCATACGCTTCATCTGGTTGGCCATGTTGATGTCAGTCTTCATCTCATCGCGGGGCGGAGCGATACCGGCGTTGTTGATGAGAACATCGATGCGACCATGATGAGCAACAACACGGTCGATCGCGGCATCAAATGACTTCGAGTCAGCAACATCAAAAATCGCCGCCTCGCCCGACACTTCATCGGCGACTGCTCCAGCCGCAGCCTCATTGACATCATTGACCACCACATGGGCGCCATCGGCCGCCAGGCGGCGCGAGAATGCGGCTCCCATACCTGAGCCACCCCCGGTGACGACGACAATTTTTCCTTCAAGAGATCCTGTGTCCATACGGCGACACTATTTCACAGCCGCGCCCACTTGAGACACAAGACAGGACAGTCGCTCTTCCACAAGAACTAAGGTAAAGAGATGGAGAATCCCGCAGAAACCCCAGCCAGCCCCGCCGCAGGTTCAGGTGAGCGCGTGTGGGGATTGTGGACCTGGCCAAACCTCATCACGTTGATTCGCCTTGGGTGTCTTCCGATCTTTTTATGGTTGCTTCTCGGTCGTGACGACCGCGCCGCGGCAGCCTGGATCTTGCTAGGCCTTGGAGCCACCGATTGGGTTGATGGCTGGGTCGCGCGCCGTTTTAACCAGGTCAGCGAATTTGGCAAAATGTTTGACCCCACTGCCGACCGTTTGCTCTTTATCGTCGGCCTCATAGCCATCATGATCGATGGCTCGGCTCCGCTGTGGTTCTGCTTATTGGTTTTTGTCCGTGAAGTTTTGTTTGGCGGAACTGTGGCCATCCTCACTCTTTTCTTCAAAATGGAGCGCTTTGACGTGACCTACCTCGGCAAGTGGGCCACCTTTCTTCTGATGGGGGTGTTCCCAGCATTTATTATGAGCGCTAGCGGTATTCGCTTCCACGAATTTTTTGCTGCGGCTGCTTGGGTCGCAGGTCCGATTGGATTGGCTTTGAGCTACTACACGGCATGGCTGTACCTTCCGACAATCCGCGCCAGCCTCAGGCGCAGCCACTCATAAAAATTTCACTGATAATTTCGCCGACCATTCGCCTCTAGAATGTGGCTATGAACGTGCCTAGCGAACTCTTGTATTCCAAAGATCATGAGTGGGTGCAACTCACCGGAACAACTGCCCGCATCGGAATCACCGACTTTGCGCAAGACGCTTTGGGCGATGTTGTATTTGTGCAGGCTCCGACTGTTGGCACGAGTGTCAACTCTGGAGACTCGATCAGTGAGGTCGAATCAACAAAGTCAGTATCTGATATTTACGCTCCCGTAACTGGAGTCGTCTCGAGTGCCAATGAAGCACTTGACGCCGATCCGAGTCTCATTAACTCCGACCCGTACGGCAATGGTTGGATCTGTGAGATCGAAGTATCTTCCAATCTCGACACATCCCACCTTTTGTCTGCTTCGGCATACTCCGAATTTGTGGCAGGCTGAAGGTATGTCGGTGTTTTGTCAAAAGTGCGGTCATCGCAACTCCAGTGATTCATACTTCTGTAGTTCATGTGGTGCAGCGCTCGAGGTAGATGGTGACAAGACTGTGGTCATCGCCAAAGTTGATCAGTTGCAAGACGCCCTCGGACCAGAAGATAACGCAACAATTGATTTGAACACCTTGCCCAAGAGTTCAGCAACACTGATGGTCCGCTCAGGCCCACAGGCCGGAGAGCGATTTATTCTTGATACGTCGATGACTCGCCTTGGCCGCCATCCCGACAGCGAAATATCCCTTGACGATATTTCTGTTTCACGACGCCATGCCGAGATTGAACGTCACGGTCAAGAATATGTCTTACGCGATTCAGGTTCGCTGAATGGTACGTACGTCAATCAGCAACGCGTTGACTCAGTTGTGCTTCAGCAGGGCGACGAGATTTTGGTTGGGCGCTTTCGCTTAATCTTTTTGGGACCGGTCGAGGCATCGTGACCCAGCGGACTTCTGCTGAACGTCCCTACCTTTCCATTGGTGAGGTACTCGGACTTCTTCTTGAGGAGTTTCCCGATATCACTATTTCTAAAATCCGTTTCCTGGAAAGCCAAGGATTGATTGTTCCCGAGCGTACGGCCTCGGGATACCGCAAGTTTTATGACGACGACGTTGAACGTCTGCGCTACATTCTCACCGAACAAAAAGATAAGTTCCTTCCGTTACGCGTCATCAAGGATCGCCTTGACACACCACCAACCGGAACCGAAAGACCCGAACCGCAACGTCGAGAAGCACGCGGCCTGAAAAATGTTGTGTCGGCCAGCGAAGTTACCAAGCGAGAAGAAAAAGAAGAAGCAGAAGCCGTAACCGACATCCCCGTGACAAAAACGCATCCAGCATCGCGTGTCACTAAAGCAGTAGCGGCATCGAATGAGCGCCAAGCTCAAAGTGCAACTCGTCGACCCGCACTACCAGACCCGTCAGATGCAGTCGGTCGTCCAGCCACTTACAGCCGCGCAGAACTGCTTGAACTTTCTCGCCTTGATGAAGCAACGTTAAAAGACCTCGAGGCTTTTCATCTTGTCACGGCTCGCCAAGTTGGCGCTCAAGGACTCTTTGACGAACACGACTTGGCTGTTGCCGAGGTCGCCCGTGGATTTGCCGATGCTGGTTTTGATGTTCGACACTTAAAGTCTTGGAAGATCTCGGCCGAGCGTGAGGCTGGCTTATTCGAACAACGGGTGTTGCCGGTCTTACGCCGCCGTTCACCCGAGTCACGCCAAGAGTCCAACGAGCTTTTGGATGATCTCAGTGACCTAGGTGGTCGATTACGCGCCATTTTGGTAGCCCGAGCGGTGTCACCGCTTCGCGATTCACGCTAATCCGAATTCACAGGATCCCGCTGGGGGAGTACGCTCGCCCTATGGCCTCAAATGATCTCGCCCCCATGGAACTCGTCGGTGTGCGACGAGACATTGCTGGCAATATCCCGGTGTTATTTCTTCGCGAACGCAATGGCGAACGCCGCCTCTTGCCGATTTACATCGGCCAGCCTGAGGGCGCAAGTATCCAATGGGCTCTCGATGGACGCGAAACTACTCGACCACTCTCACATGATTTGATCGTCAATATTTTTGGCGCCCTTGGAGCAGTTCTTGAAAAGGTTGTCATTACCGAAGTCAATGAAGGGATCTTCTTCGCCGAACTTCATCTGCAATCGCGAAGTGGCCCAGTGGTGGTTTCAAGTCGGCCATCAGACGCAATCGCCATCGCAGTCCGCTCGGGTTGCACGATTTTTTGTCAAGGCGAAGTGCTTGATATCGCGGGCAAACTTGTGGCGCAAGGTGATGAATTCGACGGTGAAGGCCTTGATGAAGCCGACGACCTCGAGGACAGCCTGAAGGACGACCTCGCAACCGATGACCTCGTTGACGAATTCCGCGACTTCATTGACAGCATTAACCCCGAAGATTTCCAGCCCTAAGCAGGGACGACCTCTTTTCTTGGCATAAGCCTCGAGCGAAAGTTGATGGTCGGCAATCTGCGCCGTACCCTGCGACAGATGAACTCACAGGTCTCAACCTTTAGTGGTACTCAAGCCTGTGACATCGTCGGCATTACGTATCGTCAACTCGATTATTGGGCTCGCACTCAATTAGTACGTCCAGCAGTTCACGAAGCCACCGGAAGTGGAAGTCGTCGCCACTACAGCTACCGCAATTTGCTTGAACTCCGCGTGGTCAAGAGTTTGCTTGATGCTGGCATCAAACTTGAATCAGTTCGCGAAGTTTTTAATTACCTTGGTCAGAACGAACAGGCCGATATCACATCGGCCCATCTCGTCATCAACGGTTCTTCGGTCGTGCTGTGCACCGGAGAAGATCTCATTGACGTCGTTCGACGCGGCCAAGGTGTTTTAAACCTTCTTCCTCTCGCACAGGTCAAGGATCAAGTCGACGGTCAGTTGATTGCCTTGTACCCACATTTGATTGATCTTGAAATTGATCATGAAGCACGTGAACTTCGTAAGATCGGTTAATGCTGAAATATTCGCCACTGGATGCTGAACATCGAGCTCTAGACGCTCGAATGACTCCCTTTGGTGGTTGGGACATGCCCTTGCAGTACGCCGGTGGCACTTTGTCTGAACATCTGGCTTGTCGTCACGACGCCGTGGTTTTTGACGTTTCTCACCTCGGTACAGTGCGAGTTGTTGGACCAGAGGCTTTTGCGCAATTGCAAAAAACACTGACCAATGATCTGCAAAAGATTGCACCAGGTCGCGCCCAATACACGCACTTGCTTGATCCGAATGATGCGTCAGTACTTGACGACATCATCGTCTGGTGGATCGCCGATCAGGTTTTTGATGTCATGCCGAACGCATCAAATACTGATGATGTCATTGCCGCAATTGGGGGAGTCGATACAACTGCTACTCGCGCGGTACTTGCTGTACAAGGCCCCCAGGCCCGCACGAAAGTCGCAACGTTCTTTCCTGAAGCTGCAGCAGTCGGCAAATTTAAAGTTGCACAATGTTCCTGGAACGGCATTGCGTGCACGGTCGCCGGAACTGGATACACCGGCGAACAGGGAATTGAGATCGCTATTGCGAATGCTCACGCCGCTGATTTATGGCGAGCAATCCTGCAGGCTGGCGTACAGCCATCGGGTTTAGGCGCTCGTGACACCTTGCGACTTGAGGCTGGATTACCGCTTCATGGACACGAGCTTGGCCACGGAATTACGACATTGCAAGCCAATCTTGAATGGGTGGTTTCGTGGACCAAAGGCGAGTTCATCGGTCGTTCAGCACTTGCTCGAGAAAAACAAAGTGGAGTCGCACGCGTCTTACGAGGGATCGCAACCGAAGGACGCCGACCACCGCGTGCTGAATGCAACGTTGTTTCGCACGGCAAAGTCATTGGTGTCGTCACCAGCGGCAATTTCTCGCCGATTCTCGAACACGGAATCGCTCTTGCCCTTGTCGATCCGTCGTACAACATCGGAGATGTCATCGCCATTGATGTACGCGGCAGCGAACTTCCTGGACGAATTGTCGAACTGCCCTTTGTCGCGAAAAAATAAAGCTAACTCTCACCCAATAAAAAGTAGTACTAGCTCAATCTTTAGCTAGTTGTTGGCTTCACGCCGAACATGCCACCCGCTGCTTCAGCGAATTGCGCCAGTGGCCCAAGTCGTCCCGCAAGGTCACCGAGCGTTGAGACAGCTTTAGTGACGTCAGCGGGCAACGTACCGATTTGATTCAGAACTCCATCAACTTTTTTCAAGGTTGATTTGGCTTGTTTCGCCGTCGCCAAAACAAGGGGAACAATCTCGGCGGCTGGACCTTCAATCTCATCTAAGAGTGCATTGACTCGGTGAGCAACTTTGTTGAGTTCGCTGATGGTGTCATTGAACGTGCCGATTGACTGCACGATGTCGCCGGTGACCTGCATGACAGTTTCAACCATTCGTCCAATCGCCATCACTGGACTCGCTCCGCCCAAAAGACCTAAGAGGTCGTTGATTCCAGGAATCGACGAGCCTGATGACGAGCTTGATGCCGTGCCTGATGACGAGCCCGATGCAGTACTTGAAGATTTATCTGCTGCAGGCTCAGACTTCGGCGCAGTTTTTTTAGTTGCCATAACCAACAAACTATCTACACAACTTCACGTTGACGCATAGGCCTCAAGCGGAGCACAGGTACACACCAGATTTCGGTCACCGTAAGCCGCATCAATCCGACTGACGGGCGTGTGATAGCCGTATGAACCCGACAACGAGGGTGTTCCAGCCGATCGGGGATACGAACGATTCCAATCGCCCACGAGATCAGCAACAGTGTGGGGAGCATGTCGCAGGGGACTGTCCTCAACCGCTATCACTCCCGACGCAATCTGATCAATCTCCACGCGGATGGCCACCATTGCGTCACAGAATCGATCCAGTTCGGCTTTGGTCTCGCTCTCGGTGGGCTCAATCATCAAGGTCCCGGCCACCGGGAAACTCATCGTCGGCGCATGGAATCCGTGGTCCATCAAACGTTTAGCCACGTCATCCACCGTGACCCCGAAATCCTTGGTAATGCCCCGCACATCAATGATGCATTCATGAGCGATAAAGCCATGAGTTCCGGTGTACAAAACTGGGAAGTGGGCATCAAGGCGACGAGCAACATAGTTCGCATTCACGATGGCCATTTCGGTGGCCAGACGAACTCCTGTTGCACCCATGAGCCTGATGTAGGCCCACGAGATCGGCAAAATGCTCGCTGATCCGAAGTTGGCTGCTGATACTGGCCCAACTGCTTGTGATCCGATTGGCGCGAGTGGATCGCCGGGCAAGAAGTCGGCGAGGTGCTGACGTACTGCTACTGGCCCGACGCCTGGTCCGCCGCCGCCATGGGGAATGCAGAAAGTCTTGTGCAAGTTCAGGTGACTGACATCAGCACCAAAGACACCGGGTTGGGCTAACCCAACCAATGCATTCAAATTGGCACCGTCGACATACACCTGTCCGCCACCTTCGTGGATGATGCGACAGATGTCGGTAATTCCGTCTTCGAAGACTCCGTGAGTAGATGGGTATGTCACCATGATCGCGGCAAGTTTTGCTGCAGCGGCGTCAACCTTGGTTTGGAGATCAACCAAGTCAACGTTTCCACGCTCATCACACGCAACGACCACTACCGACATGCCAGCCATCACAGCGCTCGCAGCATTTGTTCCATGAGCACTTGACGGAATCAGACAGACTGTGCGATCACGATCACCGCGACTGCGGTGATAGCCACGAATCGCCAACAAACCTGCCAGTTCACCTTGGCTTCCGGCATTTGGTTGCAAACTCACAGCGTCGTAACCCGTGACGGCAATCAACATCTCTTCAAGTTGCTTGATCAGATGCAAGTATCCCTGGATTTCATCATTTGGCGCGTACGGGTGCACATTGGCGAACTCGGGCCAGGTGACTGGTTCCATTTCAGTGGTCCCGTTGAGTTTCATCGTGCACGAGCCAAGCGGAATCATGGTGCGATCAAGAGCAAGATCTTTGTCGGCGAGTCGGCGCAAGTAACGCAACATTTCATGTTCGGTCTGACAGGACTGAAAGACTTTGGCAGTCAAGATTGCATCGGTTCGCAATAGCGCCAACGGGATCCCTAAATCAGGGGAATCAAATTTTTCTGGCGAACCCGAATCATCAACTCCGAAGGCGCGCAAGACATCTGAAACAAGATCAAGTGTGGTGGTCTCATCAAAGGTCAGGCCAACTGTCTGTTCATCAATGATGCGAAAATCTAAGTTGAGCGTCCGCGCAAGGGCAACAACACCTTGCGCACCAGATGGAACTCGAAGTGAAATCGTGTCAAACCAGGTGTCATGAACTAGTTGATATCCATTGGCACGAAGACCTTGGGCCGCCATCGTTGTCAACCTTTGAACGCGCTGGGCAATTCGTTGCAAGCCCACGGCTCCGTGCCAAGTTGCGTAAAAACCGGCGATGTTGGCCAATAATGCCTGGGCCGTACAGATATTGCTCGTGGCTTTCTCGCGACGAATGTGTTGCTCACGTGTCTGCAAGGCCAAACGCAATGCGGGGCGACCTTCGGTATCAGTACTCACGCCGACTAGTCGCCCGGGCAAACTACGCGCATAGGTCTCAGTTGTTGCCATGAATGCAGCGTGGGGTCCACCGAATCCCATCGGAACACCAAATCGTTGTGCTGAGCCAACAGCGATGTCTGCGCCTAGCTGAGCAGGTGATGCCAACAGCACGCACGCGAGTGGGTCAGTGACGACGACGGCAACAGCACCAGCAGCTTTCACAGATGCAATCTGTGTTGACCAATCAGTGACCGAGCCTGTTGACGTTGGATAAGAGAACAGTGCCCCAAAAAGATTGTCCGGTTGAAGATCCTCAGTTCCACCAATGATCAGTTCAATACCAAGCGGTTCGGCGCGAGTCGCCATAACCGAAATCGTTTGCGGATGCGTATCGCGATGAATAAAGAAATTCTCCGACTTTGATTTGCTGGCCCGTCGTGCCATCGTCATCGCCTCGGCAGCAGCCGTCGCTTCATCAAGAAGTGAGGCATTCGCAATCGGCAAACCAGTCAAGTCCGAAATCGTCGTCTGAAAATTCAGAAGTGATTCCAGGCGCCCCTGACTAATTTCTGGTTGGTACGGCGTATACGACGTGTACCACGAAGGGTTCTCAAGCACGTTGCGGCGGATAACTGGGGGAGTAATAGTTCCGGTGTAACCCATACCAATCAAGCTGCGGCGCGGGCGATTCATTGATGCGATCTGTCGCAGTTCGGCAGTTACTTCTGATTCGGTTAATGGGCTTTGAAGTGGCAAGTCAGTGCGCAGACGAATTGCTTCGGGAACTGTCTGATCAATGAGATCGGCTACTGATTCAACGCCAATGACTTGCAACATTTCATCTAGATCGTTCGAATCGAGAGTTCCGATATGACGACGAGAAAAACCATCGCGATCGAAAAGTTCATCAAGTGAATGCGTCGACATGGAAGCTCCAAACAGGTCATGACAAAAGTCGTGTTGTGCTTCCCCCGCTGTCTCTCCACCGAGGTGGACCTGAGAGCTTCATTCAACACAAAGTTGAACTTTCCCCTTCGGTATGGCGTGCGAACACGCCAATTTTCCAGCGTTGTCTCACCCGTCCGGTCCGTTGGCCTGAGAGATTCCGGGGAGGTTGCTCCTTCGGCGTTGCGATGCTGGCGGCACCGTAACTCTCCCGGTCGGGGTTAACGACAACTTGACCATAGTTCGTCACGAGCACTCATGACGACAGGTCTGAAGGTTTTCGATGTGCCGAGCATCACCTATTTCAGGAGCGTTTGGCTTTGAGTTCTTCGTAATCAGCGATTGCCGTGAGTTGAGCGCCAAGCGTGGCATCAACCCAGCGACTTCCAGCGCCAATGATCTTGTCGTAACTGGCCTGTGGAGCCGCGAGTTGACCAGTGAAGTGCGGCATCACTTGCTCGGCGAAGAGTTCATAACTACGCAAGGTCTGATGCCAGTCAGCCATGTCGGCGCCCATAAACAAGTAGCAACCAAATCCGCCAGTCTTTTCTTGCAGTCGTTCAATTTGCGCAATCGCCATCTCGGGAGTGCCGATCACCATGCGACCCGATTCGTTGGCTTGGTCGATGAAGTCGTCGATATCAGTCGGCGGGGGAGGACCATTAGGGTCACCCAACGGAATGATGTGACCAAGATAGTCCCAAATCCATTGCAATCCGTAGCGACAATTTTCGCGGGCCTTTTCCATGGTCTCAGCAATATGCATCGGACCCATGAGTCGAGCTTTCGATCGATCAACAACATGACCATGGCGTTGCGCTTCGTCTTCCCAGACTTTGAGGTTGTAATCGAGCATCTGAAACGCGGCAGGTTCGGTTGCCGCAATGGAGATCAATCCCACACCGTATTTGCCGGCCAACTTTGAACCAGACGGCGAAACTGACGAAGCGATCGCAATATCAAAATTGCTGTACGGCTTGATTTGCAACACTGCTTCATGACAGGTGTACCAGTCGGTCTGTTCGGTCACAGTTTCACCACGGAACAATCGCATGATCACATCGAGCGACTGCTCCATGCGGGGACGTTGGGTCATCGGGTCGATACCCAACATATGCGCATCCGATGTCAACTGTCCGGGACCAGCACCAAACATCATGCGACCACGAGTGAGGTGATCGAGCATCACGATGCGATCGGCCAACATGAATGGATGGTGGTAGGGGAGGGAGTTCACTCCAGTTCCGAGCTTGATGTATTTCGTTCGCTCAGCCGCAGCGGCGATCATGACTTCGGGTGAAGCAATGAGTTCAGACCCGGCTGAGTGATGTTCACCGATCCAGGCCTCGTGATAACCAAGTTCATCAAGGTGCTCAAGAAGTTTAAGATCACGTTGTAAAGCGAGAGTGGGGTTGACCCCCGTCTTGTGCATGGGCGGCATGAAGATTCCGAAGCGAAGACTCATGTCAATGTACTAACACAACCAACTTCACTCGATCGTGCCGTACGAACCCATCGAACCGGTCGTGCCAGCATCTCGAACCTTGGCGACGTTGTGACCTAGATCAACGATGAATTCATCAATGACTTGATGGTGGACTGCGTTCACCGTGCAATGCAACGAATCGGGAGGACCTTGCTTGTCGACGTACCAACCCTTGGCGGCTAGTCCGTCAGCTACTGCGTACACATCAAAAAGGGGAGTGACTCCGTCCTCACCTAATTGCGCACCAAACGATAAAAGAGTGCTGTCAGGTATTGCCCGCAGTTGCAGACCATCAATTGTTTGTATCGCATCTGCCAATTGACGCGTCGTCGCGCGGGCCGATTCGGTGAGGCGCAAATAACCCTCATCGCCGAGATAGTTCATCACTGCCCAAGCCGCAGCCATGGGGCCACCGCTCTTTGTGCCGAGAACACCGGAAGAACCATAGAACCCTCCTAACCAATTATCGGTCGTAAATGTTTGGTACGAGCGCAGTTGGCGATTGCGATGAAGAATCACCGAAGCGCCCTTGGACGTGTAACCGTACTTGTGTAAATCAACCGAAATACTTGTCACTCCGTCAACCCGAAAATCCCAAAGTGGTATGTCTTCTCCGAGTTGCTCAAGAAATGTCAGAGTGACACCGCCCATACAAGCGTCAACGTGGCAATTGATATTTCGCTCGCGCGCGAGCGCAGCGATGTCAACAATTGGATCAATAACTCCCTGCGGATATTGCGGCGCAGACCCAACAACCAGAACTGTATTTTCATCGACAATTTGTCTCATTGCTTCAACGTCGGCCCGCCAATCAGAGCGAACGACAACACGTCGACTTTCAAGACCAAAGTAATAACAAGCCTTTTCGAAAGCGGCGTGGGCAGAAGTTGGCAGCACAACATTTGGCTGAGTGATACCGAACTCTTTTCGACCCCGTTCACGAGCAGCCTTCACCGCAAGCAAAATACTTTCGGTGCCGCCGCTTGTCATAAAGCCAGCAGAAATATCATCGCCATGAACCCAACGGTTGACCGTTGAAACAACTTCGGCTTGAAACTTCTTCAGGCTCGGAAATGCATCAGCGTTTAAACCATTAGTTGAGCCATACATCGCGTAAGCGCGATCGGCAACTTCTTGAACTTCGGGTCCGGCGTAGTACGCCAAAGAGAAAGCACGGCCATCTTTCCAACGAAGATCAGATTGACCGATCTCTGCAACTTGTGCCAAGACTTCTTGAGAGCGTGAATCCATAACTCGCACTGTAGGCAACTCCCATGACTACGGTATGAATCATGTTTGATCCAAATGCAGCGCCGCTCGTTTCTGTCGATGAAATCAATGCCTTCATCGGGGGAGAGTTTGGTGGAAATCAGAACGCCTGCGAAGAAATGGCCTTCGGGATGGCGGTCGCAGTCATGTACCCGAGTTCTGCTTCGTTACGCCCCGGCAAAATCATTAGCGGTCCAACTGTGTTCAGCATTTGCGATGCGGCGCTGTTTTACGCGTCGTTGTCGGCAATTGGCATGGAACCCATGACTTTGACCAGCGAGATGTCAATTCGCTTCTTACGACCAGCAAGGGGAGAGGTGATTCGAGCGCGAGCGCGCCTTGACAGCCTTGGATCGCGCTCAATCGTGGGAACCGTCATTGCCTATACCAACGATGAGTCCAAGCCCGTAGCGGTCGCTCAGGGCACCTATATGCGCCCCAAAAATTCGGCGTCCGCGTAAGGTCGTCATCTAGGATTAAGAAATGTCTACACCCGCAGGTAAGCCCGTCATCACCGTTCCCGCAGGGGACCCGCCCACAACATTGGTTATCGACGACATCGTGACCGGCGACGGCAAAGAGGCAACTGCTGGTTGTCGGCCCGTCATGCATTACGTCGGCGTCGCCTGGAGCACCGGACGCGAATTTGATGCTTCATGGGATCGCATGGAGACATTCAGTTTCAAGCTCGGCGCCAGTGAGGTCATTGGCGGCTGGGATCAAGGGGTCGCCGGAATGAAGGTTGGCGGCCGTCGCCAGTTGACAATTCCGCCCGAACTTGGGTACGGCAGCCGCGGCGCTGGCGGCGTCATCAAAGGCAACGAAACGTTGATCTTTGTCGTCGATCTCATCGACGTGCGCTAAACCAACAGCGTTGCGAGAACCCCAGTAGGAGCAGGCTTTTCTTGATCTGAAAACGAAGTGTTCTTCGTTTTCAGATCAAAGTGTCATAACGGATATTATGGGCAGAACTACTCAGGCTGGCCGGAAGGCGTCAACGTTCGATCCCGCAATGGCCGAGCCGCATCCATGATCCAATCCATAGCTTCTTTCAAACTTGTCACCGTCGGCTTGCCAGCTTTCATTTCGCGTTCAGTGTCATCAACCGCACATGCCAAGACGTACAGATCGTCGTACAACGAATCAATCTCTTGCCTGGCGACAACCAATTCGTCTTCACTTAATTTGAGTTCTCGAGCCCGCTGACGACCGACCCAATCCCATTGACGACAGGCCTGGCTACAGAAAACCCTTTTTCGGCCGGCGCCATTTTGCTCGGGCAATACTCGGCGGCACCAGCGGCAACGCGGACCACTCTCGGCCCGCACCCTGACCCCTGGGGTTGATTTCGTCATGACGAAATGATGTCACATGCGCGGATCAATTTTGGTGAATGAGTCGTATTTAATTCACCAAGCGACAGACTCAGAGCATGAGTAGTTCACCGTCAGCTCCCGAGCGTCGCTTTGCTAGTGACAATAACGCGGCAGTGCATCCGCTGATTCTTGAATCACTCGAACGCGCCAACCGCGGTCACGCAGTTGCCTATGGCGACGACCCTTGGACGACTAGCGCCAATGAAGCATTCAACGAACTATTCGGACAACAAGTCTCAACCTTGATGGTGTGGAACGGGACCGGCGCCAATGTGCTCGCACTGGCCACGCTCCTCTCCCCTGCGGGGGCAGTCGTATGTAGCGACGCTTCTCATATCAATGTCGATGAAACAGGCGCACCAGAGCGAATCCTCGGAGCGAAGCTCATTGACGTTCCGACAACCAAAGGCAAGATCACTCCCGACCAAGTGTTGAATTTGCGGCATTTCTTAGGCGTTGTTCATCATGTACAACCAAGCGTGTTGTCAATCACGCAAAGCACCGAGTGGGGCACGATGTACACACCCAACGAAATTGCCGCTCTCTGCGATGCAGCGCATTCAATGGGAATGAAAGTTCATCTCGATGGTGCGCGTATCGCGAATGCGACTGCTGCTCTTGGCGGAACTCAACAAGCTTTGAAATCTTTCACGGTTGATGCGGGTGTTGACGTCATTTCATTCGGTGGCGCAAAGAACGGAATGATGTACGGCGAAGCGGTGATTTACCTCGATCCTGAACTTGCTCGAAGTGCTCCCTATGTCCGCAAGCAAGTCACTCAACTTCCGTCAAAAGTGCGTTACATCTCGGCCCAGTTTTCGGCGCTTCTGACCGATGATCTGTGGATCAAAAATGCCCGCCACGCCAATGCCATGGCGACTCGCCTGTACGAGCAGACCGTCGGATTGGCTGGCGTCACACTTGATGGGGCGCCCGAGGTCAACAGCATCTTCCCCGTTCTGCCAGCAGCCCACATTGAGGCTTTACGGGATTGGTCATTCTTCTACGATTGGGACTCCCACCACCAACAAGTGCGCTGGATGACCTCCTGGGATACCGAGTTCGCCGATATCGACCAATTCGTCGCCGGCGTCCGGCATTTTGTCAATTGACCAGTTTTTCCCCCATGAATTCTTTTTGACTCGACGGTCAATTACATCTAGAGTCATCTTGTTCCAGTTGTTGTTGTTGTAGTCGGTGTGACCTGCCTGCAACATGGGGAATTCAATTAAAGTCAGAGAATTTGCAAGTTTTCACCACCTGGGGGTCGTGTGGCAGCTGTAGAAATCATCATTACCCGTCAGCAGACGGACGACGCGTGGATGGATACTGGAGCGTGCCGAGGCATGACCCATCTCTTCTTCCCCACCACCGCTGAAAGGCCTCAGGCTCGCGAACGTCGCGAGGCTTTGGCTCGCAATGTCTGCTCGAGTTGCAACGTCCAAGACGTTTGTCGCGACTTTGGTCGCGACAACCACGAGTACGGCTTGTGGGGCGGCGAAAGCGAAGACGAGCGCCATGAGGCTGGCTTCCGCCTCATTGCACCTATTGGCATTCGTGCCAACGCCAGCTGAACTCGTTTTTCACGCTGCGCCGCGCGGTCTTACTTCAGGTGAGACAATGAATCCATGAGCCATGCCGAATATCGACACGCCCTTGATGCGGCCTGGTCAGATTTTGGTGACGGGCGTTCAATCATCGGTATTGATGACACCAGTCCCAACGTTTCAACCAATTCGGTTTTTCGTCTTCATCTGAGCGACGGAACCCGGGTCTTTGCCAAAGTTTCGAATTACGGGTCGTATTTTCTTTTTGCCGAAGACCACGACCGCTTGTTTCGTTGTACCCAATTGATTCAGGGAACTCGCTTTGAAAATTTTCTGGCTCCCGTCTTAGCCAAGTCACATGAGGGGTCTGCCCAGCGCCCATACACCTGGTACGACGGCAATTTGTGGGTGGCTTTTTACGGCGAAGCATCCAAGCGCAATATGCTTCCGCCACAACTCAATCGAGAACAGTCCACATGCTTGGCCCGAGAAATCGCCCAGTTTCATCTCGTCTGCGATTCAATCGCGAGCGAAATTCCGACGACATCAAACAGTATTAAGTCTGATGCCATCCATCTTCTGGATTTACTATCGAGCCCTTTTGCGCCGAAGAATTTTTCTCTCCCTCCTGAACACATCGGCGTCTTGCACAAACACACTCACGACTTTTTGATCGAACTTGAAAACATCCGTTACGACTCGTGGAAGCGGATTCCTATTTTGGTGGATTGGAATTTGGGAAACTTCTCAGTCAATGATCACTCGGTCAATCAATACGGTTCATCTACGCAACCGTTCACCTTATTTTCACGGTGGGATTACGACTGGTTCAGAGTTGAGTCGCGCCTGCTCGACTTCTACTTCTTGTCACGCGTTTCATCATCAACCGGTGATCAGACCCAGTGGTCCTACTCCCCTCACACTTTGGTTGAACCAGAGTTCGTTGAATTCATCCGCGCTTATCACGAGGTTTTCCCCCTGACCGAATCTGATATTCGATTCCTTCCCGAGGCTTACCGATTTTTCATCTTGAATTACGTCGTTCGTGAAGGCGCTCGATTCTTTCGACCAGATCTGTGCACCAAATTCCGTAGCAACGCCGCACGTTCATACTTGCCCGCGATCGACCGTCTTGATTTGACTCCACTTCTGCGGGCCATTTCGTCATGACGAAATGGCCTTCGTCCATGTGTCGCGTTCACTCGGCACCGTGTTTGTCTCCATGCGGCATGGTTCACTAGAGACATGGCCAACGGTTCGCACGCATACGAAGTTGTCATTCTCGGAAGCAGCAATCTCGACCTCGTCGCCACGGTCGATCGTCTCCCCTCTCCTGGCGAAACAGTTCTTGGCACCAATTACGCCGAACATGCTGGCGGCAAGGGACTGAATCAGGCTGTTGCGTGCCGTCGGGCCGGAGCCGACACCGCTTTCATCACCTGTCTCGGCGCCGATGCTGCTGGTGAAACCTTGCACCGCCTGATGACGTCCGAGGGAATAGCCGCGTATGTCACCGACCATGCTGGCCCAACTGGTCGGGCACTGATTTCAGTCGATGAACAAGGCGAAAATTCAATTGTCGTGGTGCCCGGCGCAAATGCCGAGCTAACAATCAGCGTCGTTGACGCACATCGCGATGTGATCAGCCGTGCTGGTGTTTTGCTCTGTCAGTTAGAAGTTCCGATTGATGCTGTTGAGGCCGCACTCGCGATCGCCAAAGTCGGTGGAGTACGCACGATTCTCAACCCGGCTCCGGCAAAAAAACTGAAACGTTCAGTACTTCAGCTCTGCGATGTGATTATGCCTAATCAACATGAAGTGGCGTTGCTCGGTGGAGCAACATCTCTTCTTGAGGCTGGTGTCTCAATCGTCGTCATTACGCTCGGCGCACGCGGAATCAAAATCGTGACCAAAGACGGAGAATTACAAATACCTCCTTTCGCAGTTCGCGCTATTGACACGACCGGTGCTGGTGACGCCGCATGTGGTGCATTAGCGACTGCTCTCGCTCACGGAGCCGACATCACAACTGCCGCACGCCGAGCATCTGCCGCAGGAGCGCTTGCGGCAACGAAGCAGGGCGCAGTCCCCTCATTGCCAACTCAGTACGACATCGACGCTCTCGTCAATTAATTCTGTCTGGCAATCATCAGTCACTGAGCTCGAAAAGCCACAGCAGCCCAACCGCCGTATTCAATACGATCACATTCTTGAAGTGGAGCGAGTGCTTGCGCCACATGTTCGTAATGCTCAGTTAAGACACCGCTGATCACCAACAGGCCATCAGGCTTGGTCAATCGTTTCAATTCGTCGCTCAGGTCAATCAGTGCTGGGGCCAAAATATTGGCGACAACTATGTCGGCTGGAAACCCAATCACCGCAACTGGTTCTGTTGTGACTGTCCATCGATCGTCAACATGATTGAGTCGAGCATTTTCTTGCGATACTGCGACGCACGAAGGATTGATATCCATTCCGATTGCCCGTACCGCCCCAAGTCGCAAGGCTCCAATTCCGAGAACACCGCTCCCACAGCCGACATCAATGAGAACATCGCCAGGTTGTACATACTTTTCGATCATCAGCAAACTGGTCATCGTTGTGGGGTGGTCGCCCATTCCAAAAGTACTTGCGGGTTCAATCGGAATCACAATGGCCTGATCGGGATGCGCCAAAGACGCGACTACTTCAGCAACTTCTCGATCGTCACACCACACCGGAGCAATCACGATTCGCTCGCCGATCATTGTTGGTCGAGCAAATTCTCGCCATTTGTTGGCCACCGCGTCATTCACAATGACCGTCGACCAATCCAATTCGACTGGCAAAGAATCCATGGCTTGCTCAACAACTTTGATGTCGTCACCAAGCGATGTTTGCAGACGAACAATTCCGTCAGGGTCCCAATGTTCCTCGATAGCAACAACACCCAAAGACCACAGCAGATCACTGACAAATTCAACTTCGGTTGGAGTTGTACGAACCAGTACAGAAAGCGTCATGACGAAATCATCAATTGATTAATCAAGCCGGCGAAGTTTTTCTTTATACAACTTCGCACGGGCAACATACGACGCTGCTCCAAGTTGGATGTCGGCAGCACGTGCCTTATCGAGTTTGATCACTGCGGGTGCACCAACCGCCAACGCACCGCTTGGCACTTCTAAACCATTCAAGACAACCGAGTTAGCCCCGACCACGGCACCCGATCGAACAATCACGCGATGCAACACAATTGCGCCGTTCCCAATCAAAGAACCATCTTCAATCGTGCAACCTTCAAGGTGCACGATGTGGCCGATCACGCAATCGTTACCCACAACAGTTGGAAAGACGTGTGTGGTGTGTAGCACCGAACCATCTTGAAT
>CAMDER010000008.1 GCA_945896935.1 Bifidobacterium breve
TTGGCACGCTGTGTCTTGCCGTCGATGCGCACGCGAGATCGGGGAGACATCATCATGATCTCGTCGGTCGCCACATCTCATATGACCGCTAACGGTGGGCCATACAGCATGGGCAAAGCAGCGATGGAAGCTCTGGCTCTCACCTTGGCTAAAGAAGAGCGTCAATACGGAATTCATTGCAACATCGTGGCTCCAGGTTTAGTTGAAACCGATATGGGTCTTCGTTTGGCCCGCGCCATGACGGGCAAGCGTGAAATGGAAGACCTGCGCAGTCTTGATCAGGGCTCGCCGTTTGGTCGGGTGTGTCAGCCACTTGATGTTGCCAACGTCGTGCTGTGGCTGTGCAGCGAGGGAGCGGGATACGTGACGGGGCAACGGATTGAATGCGATGGCGGAGGTCCTCGTTAGTCCCAAAAAGTGGTCAGCAGCGGGGTTTTGTGATCTCAATCTGACAAGGTCTGTGACGACACGGGTAGCCTCATAGGTGTGAGCCCTCTTGCCCCCCAAAGCACCACCGAAGTCAGCAGCATTATCACGATTACAGATGATGCTTTAGCCGAACTCGTGAAATTACGTGACTCCGAAGAAGATGCTGCATCGCTTGGTCTACGGCTCGAAATTGTGAGCGGACCTGGTGAGGAGTTTAAGTACGACTTGTCGCTCGATGAGTTTCGTAAAGCGGCTTTCACCGATGAAGTTCGTACTCACAGCGGAATGAAGGTCATCATTCCAGCGAAGGACGTTGAGTTACTTGAAGACGCAATTCTTGATTACACCGCAAACGGTGGGCTGGTCATTCGAAATCCGAATAAGCCAGCGGTTCCCGTGATTGAGGGCTTGGTTAATGACGACGCATTGTCAGCAGAAATCGAAGCGATCGTCGCAACTGAAGTCAACCCAGCACTTGCAGCGCACGGCGGTTTCGTGACGTTCGCCGGGCATGACGAAGCCGGTACGGCGTATCTCACCATGGGTGGCGGTTGCCACGGTTGTTCGATGAGTAAGGTCACGATGCTCGAAGGTGTCCAAACCACTCTCGTGGAAAAAGTTGAAGGAATTCAGCGCGTGCGTGACATGACCGATCACCAATCGGGCGAAAATCCTTTTTATCGCTGAGGTCCTCGAACGAGTCGACCAGGCAACTCGCCAGTAAACGAATCGTTGTCGACTGTTTGAACTCCGGCAACAAATGTTGCTTTGTATCCCTGCCCATGTTGCACCAGACGGCGGCCATTGGCGGGTAGGTCGTAGGCCATACGTGGCACATCAAAACCGAGATTGTCGTAATCGATGATGTTGATATCGGCGCGCATTCCGGGTGCGATGAGTCCGCGATCGTGCAAACCATAGAACTCGGCGGTTTGGCGAGACTGACGATGAACGATGAATTCAAGCGGTAGACGTGGACCGCGAGTGCGGTCACGGGTCCAATGCGTCAACATGAATGTCGGCATACCGCCATCACAGATTGCTCCGCAATGGGCGCCAGCATCAGATAATCCCATGCGCGTGTAGGGATGACGATGGGCCTCATAAGCCATTGAGAGGTCGCCGTATGAGTAGTTGAAGAAAGGCGCGTAGATCATTCCATTGCCGTCGTTACTGCACAATTGATCGACAATCAGCTGCATGGGGTTGGCGCCGGTTCGACGGGCTATTCCACCAATTGAATCTTCGCGGCTTGGTTCGTAATCGATGTTCGCGCCATCAACGATCCACATGCCATCTAATTTGTCGAAAACGATCTTTTGGAAGAGTCCACCATCATTAGGGATTTCGTTGAGAAGTCGTTCGCGTCGTGCGGGCTCTCGTAAAGCAATTAAGCGCTCGGACATCGGCAGGTTTTGCACTTCGGCATAGGCCGGATGAAAAAGAAGTGGATGGGCACTTCCTTGTAAGCAGTACATGATGCCGATTGATCGACCAGCAACTTGCGTATAAATGGGGATGCCGTCATTGTGTGCCTGAGTGAGTAGTTCGAGCACTGAACGCCACAAATCAGGTGACTGATCGGTTTGGCTGAGGTTGACGCTGACGGGTCGGCCCGAACGTTGTGCGAGTTCGCGCATCCATGGCCATTCTTCAATAGGTACTCGCACATGTTCGGGCGAAAACTGAAAATTGCCGTGGCCAACTCGGGCCATGGCATCGGCGATTGCGTACAACTCGGCAGGGTCAACCATCGTGCCAGGAACAAGTTCGCCGGTCTTTGATTTATGCAACGGCGTACGACTTGTTGAAAAACCAAGTGCTCCAGCGCGCAGTGCTTCTTCAACCAAACGAGCCATGTTGACACAGTCGTCGGCATTGGCTGGTTCGTTTTCTGCTCCGCGTTGTCCCATGACGTAGGCGCGCAGTGCACCGTGAGCGATTTGTGTTCCGACATCGATCACATAATTTCGACTGTCGACCGAATCGAGATATTCAGGGAAACTTTCCCACTGCCAATCAATGCCGTCGGTCATGGCCGCGCCAGGAATATCTTCAACGCCTTCCATAAGTTCGATCAACCATTGATGACGATCGGGGTGCGCGGGAGCAAACCCAACACCGCAATTGCCCATGACTGCAGTCGTGACTCCGTGCCACGAACTGGGAGTCAGCATTGGATCCCAAGAAACCTGTGCATCGTAATGAGTGTGAATATCAACGAATCCAGGCGTGACGAGTAGGCCTTGTGCATCAATAACGCGTTGACCCGAAGCACTTAATCGTCCACGTCCTGCAACTTCGGTGATTCGTCCACCCGATATTGCGATGTCGGCCATGCGGGCTGCTGAGCCAGAACCATCGACAAGGTTGGCATTGGTAATGACGAGATCAGTCATACCTTGAGACTAGTAATGACCTCATCATGTAAACGACCGTTGGTAGATATCGCCGAGTTCTGTTCGTAGTCGCGCACTCCGAAACGGTCGGTATGGCGGCCGCCAGCGATTTCGACAATGGCTTGAACTGCAGCGTTGTCGTATGGGGCGAGACCAATTGCATCGATTGCGATATCAACGGCACCTTCGGCGACCAGCATGTGTTGCCAAAAGTCGCCGTAGCCGCGTGCACGGTAGGCCCGTTGTTGCAGAGAGACCAATGCTTGGGTGCCTCCGACTTGATCCCACCCAGCATTGAAGGTGACGCTGATTTGAGCCTCGGCGATCGATGACACTTCAGAGACTTTCATCGGTCGGCCATTGGCAAAAGCGCCGATTCCGCGCGCACCCCACCAACGGCGAGGTAGAGCAGGGGCGGAAACAACTCCCAAGACCGGACCATCAATGTCGTGGACGAGAGCGATCAATGTCGCCCAGACCGGTACACCGCGTACGAAGTTCGAGGTGCCATCAATGGGATCGATCACCCATTTCCACGGCGACGAGGCATTGCCGGCATGGCCGTGCTCTTCGCCGTAGATGGCATGATCGGGCCGATGTTGAGCGATGAGTTCAACGATGGCAGTTTCGGTGTTGCGATCGGCTTCGGTGACTTCACTGTGATCGGCTTTGCGCGACAAGGTGAAGTTTTGTCGCGAAAAATACGGCAGGGAAATTGCGTCAGCGACATCGGCGATGCGAATCGCAAGAGCCAGTTCTTCGGCGAGGTTGATATCAGGTTCGTTGGTCATATAGAAGGCGATTTACAAGGGTGCGGAATCGTATGCCTTGATAATGCCATCTGCATCAAGCCCAAGTTGGGCTAATAAACGATCGGGCTTGGCATGAGGCAAGAATTTTGTGGGTACACCAAGCGACTCCACCCGACAGGTGCCACTGATCTCGCTGATGTTGGCAGCAATCGACATGCCGACTCCACCTTCGCGGATGCCATCTTCAATAGTGATGACCCGCTCGTGATGTGCGGCGTCTGCGCACATGTCTTGGTCGAGTGGTGCGCATGAACGAACATCCCAAACGGTTGCTTGAACACCCCGCGCAGCGAGGGCATCAGCAGCTTTTAGGGCTGCCGCCAACATTTTGCCGACCGCCAAAATTGCCACTGAACCGTCACCTTCACGCAGGCACAGTGCCTTCAATCCTGTGCCAACTTCGTCATTGCTGACCTGACGAGCTGCACCTTTGGGATAACGAATGACGACGGGGCCTGAATCGGCGAGGGAAACTGCATCGTGCAGCATCTGTTGTAGTTCTTGCGCACTCGACGGGGCCAAGACGCGCATACCAGGAACTTTGCAGAGTAAAGCCATGTCGTAGATGCCATGGTGACTTGGGCCATCATCGCCGGTGATGCCCGCTCGATCTAAACAAAAGATCACTGGCAAACGATGTAACGCAACGTCATAAACAACTTGATCCCAAGCGCGCGACAAAAATGTTGAGTACAACGCAACGATGGGCCGCAGTCCACCCATGGCCATGCCAGCTGCGCCAGTCACTGCGTGCTGTTCGGCGATGCCGACATCGAAAAAGCGTTGAGGGAATCGTTCTTGGAAAGGCAATAGTCCGGTTGGTCCGGGCATCGCGGCGGTAATTGCAACGAGGCGTGAATCGGCTTCGGCTTCTTTCAAAATTGCATCGGCAAATGCTTGGGTATATCCGGTGGGAACTGCCTTAGGCGGTCCGACTGCGGGGTCGAAGACTGGTGTGTCATGAAGGTGCTTTTCGTCGTCATCTTCGGCTGGTGAATAACCCTTGCCCTTTTGGGTGAGTACGTGGACGACAATGGGACCTTCGCTTGATAAGTCTTCGGCGTTACGCAAGGCAAATTCGAGCTCGCGGACATTATGTCCGTCAATGGGTCCGATATAACGAACGCCAAGTGCCTCGAAGAATGACGGTGGCTGGAAGAATTCGCGAACCGCGGCCTTGACGGCCTCCATTCCTTTTTCGGCTTGTTGGCCGACAACAGGGAGACCTTGTAACCACGCTTCGATCTTGCGTTGGCGCGAGACGTACAACGGATTCATGCGGATTCGCGTGAGGCTGTTGGAGAGTTTTTCGGTGATGCGGTCGGGGAGTGGAGTTTTATCTACTGATGCAAGCGCGCCGGGTTGCTGGGTGAGATTCGAAATTGTTGGTGCGTAACTCCGACCATTGTCATTCAAGATGATGATCACGCGTTGTTTGCTATGACCAAGATTGTTCAGGGCTTCGTACGCCATGCCCCCAGTCATTGACCCGTCGCCAATGACGGCGACAATATGACGGTGCTTGTCGACACCAGCTTCTCGAGCAACTGACATTCCGTATGCGTATGACAGAACTGTCGAGGCGTGACTATTTTCGATGTAGTCGTGTTTGCTTTCTTCTCTGCTCGGGTAGCCCGACAATCCGTCGGCTTGACGAAGTTGAGCAAAGCCGGCAGCGCGGCCAGTCACAATTTTATGAACATACGCCTGATGGCCGGTGTCCCACAAAATTGCATCAGTCGGTGAATCAAAAACCCGGTGAAGGGCCAACGTGAGTTCAACTGCTCCAAGGTTCGAGCCAAGGTGACCGCTATTTGTTGCGACTGCTTGAACGATGAAGTCGCGAATTTCACCAGCGAGTTCTTCGACTTCAGGGTAAGACAATCGGCGCAGATCCGCTGGCTCTTTGATGGATTCGATTGTCATAACGATCTTCACGCTATCTCTGCGTACCCGTGCCACAGAATTGGACGACTTTCAGGGGCGTGACAGGGGTCAATGGGGTTGAGGAATCGTATTCATTGAAGTGGCGGCCAAGAACTTGCGGTCAAGGCGTCGTTGATTCTGGCGATGCAGAGCCCAACCCGCCCAGGCCCCGATCGCGAGCGCTAATTGGCCACCGACTCCGTCAATCCAATAGTGATTGGCGGTCACGACAATGCAGAACAACGTCGCCGCGGGGTAGAGCAAGACGGCAATTTTGGCCCAGCGACGACGCATGAGTGGCCACATCGCAAAGGCACACCAACTGCTCCAACCAATATGCATGCTTGGCATGGCGGCGTACTGATTCGAAATACTTTTCATAGCCTTTGAATCAAACGTCCACAAAGCCCCGCCGTATTTTGGCAATGTGTCAACAAACCCGAACGAGCCATCGTCTTCGGTCTTAGGTAAGCCATCGGGACCTTCGTCGCGGTACTTGCTTTCGATACATGCGCCTCCGAAACCACCTTGGGCTGGACAAGGTGAATCAAGTAGACGCGGTGGCATCAAGGGGAAAAGCGAAAATCCGATAATCGCAAGCGCGGTCGTTATGGCGAGTGTGTTTCGCCATTGAGGAAAGACATCTTTACGTTTGGCGAAAAGAATCCAGAACACCGAGAACGTGACGAGGAAGTGCGCCGTGCCGTAATAGGTATTCCAAAAGCGGATAAACCCTCGGAGTGGAAGAAACCAATCTTGTACCGATTCCTCGTGAAAAAGACCGATTGCCCGCTCGAGTTGAATAATTCGTTCGGCATTATGGAAGGCGCGTAATGGTGTATCGCCGGTCTCAAGCGAGATATGGGCCGAGCCAAAAAGATTACGACTCCACGAGTAGAACAAATAGAAGACACCCATGATGAGTGCTTCTTTCCACCAATAGGTGCGATGTTGGCGTTGCCCCGAGGCCGTGTCTTGAATCACATCCACCCCGACAATCTAGGGAATTAGCGGTCATTAGAGAACGTATGGTCGTAAGTCATCACAAATACTCAGGTAGAAAAACCAACGCAGCAGAGCGCAATGCCACGGTTTTGGGTTCTCGTCGGCAGATTATTTGTTGTGACTCGTCGCCGACGGGTTGACCCGAAGTTTCGACAGCAGACCGCTCTCACGGCCCCAATGTAGGATTGCAACGTGATTGACAACGACATTCTTGAACGTGTGTTGGCAGAAGGTTTACGAACTGGTGCCGACTTTGCCGAAGTATTTGCCTCCGACTGGCGAGGAACCGGCGTCGGGCTTGACGACGGAAAAATTGAGCAGTTGTCAACCGGCCGCAATCGCGGCGCCGGCATACGTGTGATCGCTGGTGACACCACTGGATTTGCACATACCGCAGATCTTTCAGAAGCAGGCTTGATGGCGGCGGCGCGAGTCGCAGCCGAAGCGGCACGCCAAGGCGGTGGAGGAACCAAAGTCATTGCTTTGACAACGCAGCCATCACGAATCGTGAGCCCTATCAAAATTGATCCTTCAACAATTGGTAAAGCAGCCAAGGTTGAATTGTTGCGTCGTGTTGATGATGCGGCACGTTCTGCAGGCGGCGCCATCTCGCAAGTTTCAGCCGGCTATTCAGATGGCCGTACACGAATCGTGATTGCCAATAGTGACGGTCTCGTTGCTCACGATGAACGCGTTCGTACATTGCTGCGCGTCAGTGCTGTTGCCAATGGCGATGCCGGTATGCAAACTGGGTTCGACTCACTCGGGCACACCATGGGCTTCGAACTTTTCGACAAGGTTCAAGTTGAAGATGTGGCGCGTGCGGCTGCTGGTCGAGCGCTCACAAAATTGAAGGCCCGCCCCGCTCCGTCTGGTTCGTTGCCGGTTGTGATCAAGGCAGGCAGTGGTGGCGTGTTGTTCCACGAAGCATGTGGTCATGGTCTAGAGGCCGATCTTGTTGCCAAGGGTGCCAGTGTGTACAAGGGCAAAGTTGGCGAACTCGTTGCTTCGCCGCTCGTGACTTTGGTTGACGATGGCACGATGACGCATGAATGGGGGGCGATCGCCATTGATGACGAAGGACATCCATCGCAATACAACGTGCTGATCGAAAACGGAATTCTCACTGACTACATGTGGGACTACTTACGCGCTCGCAATGAAGGTCGCCCGCAAAGCGGTAACGGCCGTCGTCAGTCGTATAAAGACTTACCAATGGTTCGTATGACCAATACATACGTGTTGAATGGCGAAGAAGATCCGGCCGACATTATTAAGGACACGCCGAATGGTGTGTATGTTGCTCACCTCGGCGGCGGAAGCGTCAACACGGCTACTGGTGACTTTGTCTTTGGCATGACCGAGGCATACCTCATTGAAAATGGTGAAATTACTGAACCACTGCGTGAAGGAAATCTGATTGGCAATGGCCCGCAGGTTTTGCGTGACATTGATCGCCTCGGCAATGACTTCGCCATGGGCAATCCGGGAACTTGCGGAAAAGATGGCCAAGGTGTTCCGGTTGGTGATGGTCAGCCAACCTTGCGCGTGAAGTCGATGACAATTGGTGGCACTGCATCATGAGTACTCCCGATCGCAGTGGTGAATTGTTGGTGATTGCCGAACGAGTTGTGGCTATGGCCAAGCCAGGTGAGCAAGTTGAGGCTTATGTGAGTCGTGGCCTATCGACTGAAGTGCGTGTCTACGAAGGTGAAGTTGAACACTTTGTCTCGGCACAAAGTGAAGGCATTGGTATTCGCGTGATTAAAGATGGCCGAACTGGCACCTCGTATTGCGGAACGCTTGATCCGTCGCAGATTGCCGAAGTGCTGGCCGAAGCCCGCGATAATTTGGGTTATGGCGAACCCGATGAATGGTCGGGTCTCGCTGAGCCCGATGGTGTTGCAGTGGTTCCGCAAAGTTTGTGGGATGACAACCTTGAAAACACCACCACCGCGCGCAAGATTGAATTAGCCAAGTTGCTCGAGAAGCTGACTCTTGCTGGCGATTCTCGTGTTCGTGTTGACGACTCAAATTATTCAGATGCGTTTGGTGAAGCCGCAGTTGCGACGACGACTGGTATTCGCGTCGCTGGACGCGAAAATGGTTGTTACCTGAGTGTCGGAACCTTGGCCGATGACGGCGATGAAACCCAAACCGGTTTTGGTTTTGCGGTTGGACGTAACGTCGAAGAATTAAATCTTGATCGTGCGGCCCGTGAAGCCGTCGATCGGGCAACGCGATTGCTTGGTGCCACGAAACCTGAAAGTCGTCGCATCACAGTGGTACTCGATCCATTCGTGACTGCGCAGTTTCTCAGCATCATTGGCGGAACGCTGAATGGTGAAAGTGTCGTCAAGGGTCGCAGTTTGTTCGCAAGCCGAATCGGCGAAGCAGTAGCTAATCCGTTATTGACTTTGGTTGATGACCCAACGAACCCGTTGGCTTACACCGCAACCGATATTGATGGTGAAGGTTTGGCGGCTCGTCGCAATGCGCTTATTCAAGATGGCGTGCTGCAGAAGTTTGTGCAGAGTTCGTACTCGGCACGGCGAATGGGTATGGCTCCAACAGGAAATGGATTGCGAGGTGGCTACGGGGGTTCACCGAGTGCCGGCTGCCTGGCGTTACAAATCGTTCCCGGACTTCGAAGCCAGGCCGAGATCGTCGCGGGTATCGATGACGGCATCTTGATTCAGCAAGTGCAAGGTCTGCATTCGGGGGTCAACTCCGTTTCTGGTGACTTCAGCACAGGAGCTGCCGGATTGCTCATCAAGAACGGAACCGTGGGCGCGCCAGTCCGCGAATTTACAATTGCGTCGACGTTGCAGAAAATGTTGCTCGATATCGCCGAAGTGGGCGGTGACCTTGAATGGTTGCCGATGAGTGCAACAGGAGTGTCGCTCGTGATTCACGATGTGACAATGAGCGGCGCCTAAATCAGAGTGCACGGCCATACAACTTGAAATGCACTAAACATGGTGCGTGCCAATCATCCATGCCATCGTCCTCGGACTTGTTCAAGGGCTCTCTGAATTTCTCCCAATTTCATCGAGTGGGCACTTGCTGTTGACCCCGTGGTTGTTTGGTTGGAATGATTTCTCGGATGTATCAGTCGAAAAAGCTTTTGATGTCGCACTGCACCTTGGCACCCTGATCGCAGTCATCGCTTATTTTCGTAAAGATCTTGTGGTCTATGTGCGTGAAGGTCTCCGCATGGTCGTACAGAAAGAGAAGCCGCGAACCACCGAAGGTCGACTCGCATGGTTGCTCGTTGTGGCAAGTATTCCTGCAGCACTATTTGGGGCAATCGCGGGAAATTGGATTGACGAACATCTTGGAAAGCCGGTGATCATTGCCGCGTCTTTGATTTTCTTTGGTTTGTTGTTGGCATGGGCTGACCGACGCCTTGGCAAGCGCAAATTCGAAGAAATGAACTCACGCGACGCGATAGTCATCGGACTCGCTCAGGTGATTGCGTTGAACCCTGGAACATCTCGTTCGGGTATCAGTATTTCGGCCGCCCGTATTTTGGGATTTGATCGCGACACTGCGGTGCGATTTTCATTTTTGTTAAGTGTTCCGGTCACTGCCGGCGCGGTCGCCGTGAAATTGCTTGAATTGTTTAAAGACGGAATACCTGAGGGTCTTGTCATACCGATGATCGTCGGGATCGTCACTGCCGGAATCTCTGGGTGGTTGGCGGTGGCAGGACTATTGAAACTGATCCGCTCAAAGTCGTTTGATGCATTTGTGATCTATCGCGTTATCGCTGGAGTCGCGATATTGGCGATTGCCGCGTCAGGCTGGCGTTGACGGCGCACTAGACGGCGTCGATGCCGGAGCAGGTGTCGCTGGAGCTGCTGCGGGTGTTGCGGGTGAGGCGGTATCGCTTGTTGTTGCTGCAGTCGTTGAGGGTGTGGTGCTCGATGAACCTCCACGGCTGTCGGTCTTATAGAACCCGCCACCTTTGAAGGTCACGCCAACTGGCTGAAAGACCTTTTTCACGGAGCGCATCGATCCGTCCGAGGGGTGCGGGTACTCGGCGAGGGCGTCATCGGTAAAGGCTTGGTGGACTTCGATGGTCTCGTCAGTATCGGTGAATTTGTAAACGTAAATAGGCATCAGGCTGTTCTCCGGACTCCAAAGTCTAGAGTCAGAGCATGGCGTTACCCCCACGCATCCGCACGGCAGTTGTCCCAGCTGCTGGTCAAGGCACCCGCATGCTGCCCGCCACGAAAGCAGTGCCGAAAGAGTTGCTCCCCATTCTTGAGCGGCCGGCCCTGCAATTAATCGTCGATGAAGCCCTTGGGGCCGGGGTTGATCATTTGGTGATTGTGACAAGTCGGACCAAGCCGGCGATTGAGCAGTATTTCGCCGCTTCGCCCGAGGTTGAGTTGAGCCTTGAAAAACAAGGCCGAGGAGCCCTCGCTGAACAGTTGCGCCGCTATGGCAAAGATGTGCGAGTTTCTTTCGCCTACCAAGATTCGCCTCGCGGACTTGGTCACGCAGTGGCGTGTGCTCGCGACTTGGTTGGTTCGGAACCATTTTTTGTGATGCTGCCTGATGAGTTAATGCAGGACTCCAGTCTTTTGACCGATCTCGCAACATTGACCCAAAGTACGGGTGTCGGTGCGGTCGCTTTGAAGCGCATGCCACGCGAAGAATTGTTTCGTTACGGAATCGTGACTCCAGTTGGTCCCTTGGTGATGACGGACGGAGTTGAGTCCTTGCCCATCGCGAAAGTTATAGAAAAGCCGAGCATCAAAGATGCGCCCAGCGACTTGGCAATTATTGGGCGCTATGCCTTGACCCCAGACATTTTTGATGTGCTTGATGGATTGGCCCCTGGCGGAACTGGAGAAATTCAACTCACCGACGCGTTGTCAATTCAGTCTGAGCGAGCGCCATTACGCGGAGTGATTTCACGCATCGGGCGTCGTGACATTGGCAATCCACTTGGCTGGATTGAAGCCGTTATTGAAGCCGGACTTGAACACGCTGAATTTGGCGATGGGCTTCGTTCGTGGTTGCGCACCGTTATTTGATATTCAGCTCAGACGCGTGAAGTGCCCTGGAATATCGAGCGGTAAGCCGAATGTGTCAACTTGAACCTCGTGGTCGTCGTGACCGTCATCGCGTGCAACTTTCCAAAGCTGCGGGGCAAGACGGGTATAGGTCAAACGTGAACGGGTGACGCCAAGCGTTTCGGGATTAACGACAACTGAATCAACAAATGACGACGAGCCAATGCCGATCGCTAATTTTCGTATCGCCATGACACGGCTAAATGAACTGCCGCGAACATCAAGATCGGTGCAGCCTCCGATATCACGGATCTGTGCACCATTAACTTCGCCCCATTTACCGCGACCATCGTTTGCTAACCACAAGTCGGGTTCATCGAGGTCGCGGAACAACAGCATCTGCTGCAGTTGCCAGGTTGCAGTGAAGCGCAGGACGTATTGGATGCCGAGACCAGATATCTGGCTGTTCACCGTCCATGACTCATTTTCGAAATGCAGGGTCAGGGTTTCGGTATTGCCGCTGGTGACCTCTTGCCACATTGCAGTCAAGCCCTCAAGAGGCAAGTGACTGACGTGGTCGGGTACTGCGCTCATGGGTACAAGTGTAGAGATTGCAACGATGCCGATTCGTGGGCGTAGCCACAATCTGGGTGATGGGTTTGGGTTGAACTATCTGTCTTGCGCTGTCTGTCTTGTACGGTCATAGACGTGTCGCCGAAAGATTCTGCAAATACAACTAGATCGTTGATCCCGATTGCCGACGCTCGCCATCTGGTGCTAGCGGCCTGCGTCGCATCTGATCCCATCATCGTTGGAATCGACCATGCGACTGGATTCGTGCTGGCACAAGATGTGGTTTCGCCCGAGGATGTTCCGCCCTTTGCTAACTCGGCAGTTGACGGCTACGCAGTGCGAGCCGCTGATACTTCTGGAGCAAGCTCAACGCAAGACATTTCATTACGAGTCGTCGGTGAAGTTGCCGCTGGTGCGCCAGCAAATATTTCGGTCGAAAATGGCACGGCGATTCGCATCATGACTGGTGCCCCCATGCCTGCAGGTGCTGACTCAGTCGTCATGGTCGAAGACACCAAGTTTGACGGCGACCGGGTCAACTTTGACGGTTCTCAACTCGTGCAGATTTTCAAAGAAGTTCGTGCGGGCGACGCGGTGCGCCGAGCTGGTGACGATGTTTTAGTTGGTGACAAAGTTTTCGTAATCGGTACCGAGATTCGACCGTCGGTTGCCGGTGTCTTGGCCAGTGTCAATTGTCGAAATCCCTTGGTGTATCCCCGAGTGCGTGTGGCAGTTCTGTCAACGGGTGATGAACTCATTGATGACGGAAGTGTTTTGGGACCCGGACAAATACGCGAGAGCAATCGCACCATGCTCATGGGACTTGTTGCTCAGGCTGGCGCAGAAGCAATTGATTACGGAATTGTTCGTGACGATGAGGCTGCACTTGTTGCGGTGCTGCGGCAGGCTGCAATTGAATGCGACGCCATCGTGACAAGTGGTGGCGTCAGCATGGGTGACTACGACGTTGTGAAGGCGGTGCTTTCGCGCATCGCCGAAATGCATTGGATGCAACTTGCTATCAAGCCAGCTAAGCCGTTTGCATTCGGCTTACTCGACGCCGATGCTGGTCGTCGCGTGCCGGTCTTTGGGTTGCCTGGTAATCCGGTGAGTTCGTTAGTGAGTTTTGAGTTATTGGCTCGTCCAGCGATTCGCAAGATGGCAGGTCACCCACAATCGGCATGGGATCGGCCCCTGATTACCGCGATTGCGGATAGTCCGATCAAACGCTCTGCAGATGGCAAAGTCCACTATCAACGAGTCATCGCCCACTTTAAGGATGACGGGCGGCTGCATATTGACTCGATTCGTTCGCAGGGAAGTCATCAATTGGCGGCTTCGGCCTTGGCTAATGCCATCGCGGTGGTTCCCAACGGCAATGGGGTGGAGGCTGGGGGAGAGGTCCCGACCATCCTTCTCGTATCCTGAAGCCATGTCATCAACTACTGCTGTTCGAGATCTGGTTGACCCATACGGTCGAACCATTCGCGACCTGCGCATTTCGGTGACCGACCGCTGCAATTTTCGTTGCACCTATTGCATGCCGGCCGAGGGCATGGTGTGGCTGCCTAAAACCGAAGTTCTGACGTTTGAAGAAATCGAGCGCTTGGCCCGCATCGTCGTCGAACATTTTGGTGTTGACGGAATTCGTTTAACTGGAGGCGAGCCCACCATGCGCGCCCACTTACCAGTTTTAGTCGCCAAGCTTGCCGCGTTGTCAGTGCCCAAAGATTCTGCTTCACCACTTGCCGGTCAACCGATCGATCTTGCGATCACAACGAATGGCGCAACATTGGCAAATTGTGTTGATGAATTGAAGTTGGCCGGAATCGCCCGCGTCAATATCAGCCTTGACACTCTTGATCGAGCAAAGTTTGAACAGATGACCCGCCGCGATGAATTGCCACGTGTGTTGGCGGGCATTGATGCAGCGATTGGCGCAGGCTTCTCGAGCGTCAAGATCAACGCAGTCGTCGAGCGCGGAGTCAACGACAACGAAATTCTTGACCTCGCCGAATTTGGGCGAGCGAAAGGCGTTGAAGTGCGTTTCATTGAGTTCATGCCCCTTGATGCTGAAGGTCATTGGTTGAGCGAAAAAGTTGTCAGCCAAGATGAAATCGTTGAGCAGATTGCGCAAGTGCATCCACTTGAATTGATCCCAGCCCGCGGTGCTGCTCCGGCCGACCGTTGGCGCTATCTCGACGGCAAGGGAAGCGTCGGGGTGATTCCAAGTGTCACCAAACCGTTCTGCGGAGACTGCGACCGAGTGCGCCTCACTGCCGATGGACAATTCAGAACGTGTTTATTTGCGACAACCGAATTTGATTTGCGTGACCTGATGCGGTCGGGTGCTGATGACACAGCCGTCGCCGCCGAAGTTGAACGAGCGGTTGGCACAAAGTGGGCGGGTCACCAGATCAATCAGGTCAATTTCATTCGACCCAAACGGTCGATGTCGCAAATTGGCGGCTGACAATAATCAGTAACAGTCAGGCGAGTCGTTCGAGCGAGTGAATGGTTGTGTGCACGCCTGGGCTGAAGAGTAGGTGCGGCTCACCAACAGGGCGAGGGAGTCCGGCCGCCGTGATGAGGTTGTCGTCGAGATGCAACAACTCGGCATGATGAAGTGGCCAGGCCTCGTGCTCAACTGCTCCGTACCACAGTCGATCACCGCGAGATGATGAGACGAGTCCCCAACGCGATGTCAGAAAATTATCTAAGGGTCCTGGTTGAACCGGAGCGCCAACACGAACAGCGAGTGCCGATGACGAGCGATTTGGCCACTTACGGATGACATTGCTGCTCAAGATCGCACCCTCACCAACGCCCGTCAACGTCACACTTGTGGTGCCGTAGCAATACGGAAGTTTGAATGCCGAGCGCGCCACTAAAGTTGGAAGAAGTTTTTGCGTGTCGAGCGAAAAAAACCACACGGCCGAACGGCCGCGCGACGTCACATAGGTGCGCACATTGACTTCGGCAAAGTTCGAGGTTGTGGGAATTGGAGGCAGACCACGTAACCGCAAGTTGCGCATGTTGAATGGCACGAGTCCCACGTAGGCCTTGCCTTCAAACGTGTCCAGTTCAACACCCGATGGAAGGAGCCGTTGCACGACTTCAGGTTCGTAGGCCCAATGGGCAAAAAGTAACTCCTGCCACTGCTGCGTCATGACCTTCATATGCCCATCGTTGAACACGTAGGTCATTGGTGTCGGGTCAGAACTAGGTGACTCCTGACTCGTTCAATATCAATTGGCAGATACTCTTACGAATGTGAATGAGCGCTCAAACCAATCTGATTCCCACGTATCTGGGCTGACGCACCTTGATCAACAGGGGCAGGCGCGCATGGTTGACGTCGGGGCCAAGCAGCCCTCGCACCGTCGTGCAGTTGCCCGATGCAAAGTTTTTATGAGCCCAGACACGATTGTTGCGGTGACAAACCAAGATCTGAAAAAGGGTGATGTCTTGGCAGTGGCTCGAATCGCCGGTATCCAGGCCGCCAAACGAACGTCGGACCTCATTCCGCTGTGCCACCCGGTGATGTTGACAAGTACCTCAGTCAGCTTTGAGATTGCGGACGATCACATTGTGGTCGAAGCTCATGCCGAGGTGTTTGAGCGCACTGGAGTCGAAATGGAGGCCCTCTGCGCCTGCTCGGTGGCGGCGTTGACCATATATGACATGTGTAAAGCCATCGATAAATCGATGGTGATTGGCGAATTGGCCCTCTGGGAGAAGACTGGAGGGGCTTCTGGCACCTATCGGCGAGCCCCTGAGCAGGGGAAATAGCAAAATTCGGGGTTGTGACGCCGGCGATCTGGATGCGTTTTGTATCCATCTCGATTGACGGGCCGTTCACCCAAAGTTCGCCTAATATTGCGTCGTTCGTCACGAATGTTGTAAAACTGTAATGAAGCGGGTTGCCTAGTAACTCGTGACCGCCTCGGTGGTCGCAATTTTTTAAGTACATCGTTAGTGCAAATAGCCAGTTAACCGATTCAAGATTGAGGGGAGGACGTCGACATGGGCACCATCGTTTTGTTAGTAGTTGTAGCCGCTTGGGCCGCCGTTCTCGTTCCGCCGTTGTTGCGTGGCCGTCAGGTCAATCGCCCCAACTCATCAGTTATTGACTTCCGTCGTCAACTGTCAACTCTTCAGCGTTCGGCTCCTATTCGTCCCGGTTCGCCGATGCGTTCAATGGCTCGCCCACTGGCACCATCGCCAGCGCGTCAACGTCCGATGCATTTGTCGCATGCCACTCCAACCCGTGGCATCGTTCGACAAAACGTGAGTCGTCAACACCTCATTAAACAGCGTCGCCAAAATGTTCTCGTGGGACTGTCTTTGGTCACGCTCGGATCGGCGTTCATTGCCTTCACCACAAAGAGCGATCTTTTCATCTATGTGTTTGTCTTGTCAGCCATTTCGTTGGCGGGCTATTGCTACAAGCTTTCCCAATTGCGCCGGTACCCGAGCTCACCCCAGCCGTATCGTCGTGACTGGGTTCGTGCCGCCTGACGTTCGTCGGCAGTTACTCGCTAGAGTTCAAACACCTTCGGGGGTGTAGCTCAGTTGGCAGAGCGCTACGTTCGCATCGTAGAGGCCAGGAGTTCAATTCTCCTCATCTCCACCCGAGACATGACAACTTGTCGAACTGCACTTGATGTGCGATGGCAACTAGGGTCGCAGGTATGTCTGGTCCATTGCACGGAGTCAAAGTTGTTGAGTTAGGCGTATGGGTTGCTGGTCCGGCTGCTGCTGGTGTCTTGGGCGACTGGGGCGCCGATGTCATCAAGATCGAACCCTTGTCGGGTGACCCCGCACGAACATTTCAACGCATGTTTGGTGGCGATATGCCCAACAACCCGGTGTTCGAACTTGATAACCGCAACAAGCGCGGAATAGCACTTGATATTTCAACTCCAGAAGGCCGCGAGATTGCCCTTGAACTCTTAGATCAGGCTGATGTCTTTGTGACCAACGTGCGTGTTGATGCACTCAAGCGTGCGGGCCTTGACTACGACACGGTGAGCGCTCGCAATCCGCGGCTGGTGTATGGCCAGATCACTGGGTACGGACTTGAAGGGCCTGATGCAAATCGCCCGGGCTATGACATTGCAGCGTTTTGGGCGCGTTCAGGAATTGCGCACATGCTCACGCCCGAAGGCGGAGCGTTGCCCTTTCAGCGCGGCGGTATGGGCGACCACACCACTGGTGTCACTTTTGCTGGAGCAATATCAGCTGCGTTGTATCAACGCGAACGTTCGGGTCTTGGTCAAATGGTGTCGTCGTCGTTGTTGCGACAAGGTGTGTACACGATTGGATTTGATCTCAACATGATGTTGGGTTGGGGTCAGCATCCGATGATCGGGCAGCGCACGGAAATGATGAACCCATCGGTCAACAACTATCAAGCAGGTGACGGCAAGTGGTTTTGGGTGGTTGGTCTTGAAGGCGAAAGGCATTGGCCGCCGTTGGCACGTGTTGCGGGACACCCCGAATGGATTGATGATGAGCGCTTCGTGACTCCGTTGCAACGAGCGATCAATCACAAAGAATTGATTGCACTTCTCGATGAAGCGTTCTCGGGTAAGTCGCTCGATGAATGGGCCGATATTTTTGCGACCGAGCCCGACATGTTTTGGTCACCCGTGAATTCGGCCGAAGAAGTTTTGGCCGATCCGCAACTACGGCATGCTGGTGGTCTGATTGAAGTGCCCGATGAATACGGCACGACAACGATGATTGCTTCGCCGGCAGATTTTCATGGAACGCCGGGCGAACCCCGTTGGATTGCGCCCAAGTTGGGCGAACATACTGCTGATGTGTTACGCGAATTAGGGCGAAGCGATGCAGTCATTGAGGAATTGTGTGCACGACAAGTGGCTGCACAATTCGTTGAAGAATAGAAGTGTCAGCCCAAGCGCGGCATGACGTCATCCATTAACTGGACGACTTCAAAAGCACAGTTGATGAAATCTTCAACCTCGCCACCACCTGGGTCAACAACTTCTTCCCATGGTTCAAGTTCAACCGATGCCAAATTCAGAGCGGCGACACGTTCAACAAACGGTCCATCGTGTTCGAGATGACGGGTGAGTCGCTTGAGTGTTGACGTGCGATGGGCAACATCAGGAAAGTTGCGGCGAATCCATTCAACGTGTTCGGGTGCTAGAGCAATGATCAGATCGGCGGCATCAACATGATGTTGCTCAATCTGTTTACTGCGATGGCCTTGTGCCTGTAACCCGATCTGCTTCAGTGCCTCACGTGTACGAAAACTGATCGGCTGCCCATCAACAGTGAGCGTGCCAGCGGTGACCACATCTAGATCGGGGCGCCGATCGTTGATAATGGCCCCAGCCATCACCGAACGCGCGGCATTGCCGGTGCAAATAACAAGAAGTGAAGCCACAAGTACGACGTTACAAATGTTTAGTTGATGTCGGCCATCGTGGTGCGCGGACGTGTTGCAGCCAACAATGGTCGAATTGCTGCATCAACATCTTCGGCTTCGGCAGGAGGAGTCGTGAGCGTGGGTCCACGCTGCCAACTTTCGGCGATCGCCAAGAACATGCCATTCGATTCAATGACTTGGCCAGTGACATCTTTTGACAATGGCGAGGCCAGCCAAGTGACGATGGGGGCAACCCAACGTGGATCAAACTTGGCCAACATTTCATCGGGCAAGTTGAGGTCTTCGGTTAAGCGGGTGAGCGCACCGGGAGCAATGGCATTTGCGGTGACTCCGTAGCGGCTGAGTTCTTGTGCGGCGATCTGAGTGAATGCTGCAATGCCGGCCTTGGCTGCTCCGTAGTTGGCCTGGCCGGGGTTGGCGTACAAACCAGCAACTGATGATGTGTTGATGATGCGGGCATCGTTGGTCTTGCCATCTTTTGAACGGTTGCGCCAGTATTCAGCCGCGAAACGACTGGTTCCAAAAGTTCCCTTGAGGTGAACCTTGATCACCGAATCCCATTCTTCTTCAGCCATCGAGAACAACATGCGGTCACGCAAGATGCCGGCGTTGTTGACGACGACGTCAAGACCACCGAAAGTGTCAATTGCCTGATCAACGATGCTCTTGGCGCCGGCATACGAACTGATGTCGTCGGTGTTGGAAACAGCCTGTCCGCCAGCAGCCTTGATTTCGTTAGCCACGTCTTGGGCGGGTCCAGAATCGCCGCCGCTTCCGTCGCGCGACGCGCCGATGTCGTTGACGACAACCAAGCCACCGTGGGCACCCAGCATGAGTGCGTATTCGCGACCAATTCCACGTCCGGCACCAGTAACGATGCAGACCCGACCTTCAACCATATTGTGTTTTGCTGGGTTGTGATTCGACATGTCTTGACTTTAGGCGTTCAACCGCATGCAGAACGCAGTCGAATCAGCGAGAAGTCAGCCCCGTAAAGCAGATAATTGCGATGGGTCGATGTATTCGTCGAGTTGGGTGATGAGTCCTTCGTCGTTCAACGTGACGATCATGACCGAATGAGCACAAATTTCTCCGCCTGGTGCGGTTCCGCGAATGGCGGCCTGCCACATCCAGCCGGTGCTGGTGGCGGCAACTGCTCGGGTTTCCCAACGAAGGTTCGGGATGATGGCGTGCATCCGTGTCAATGTTTTGCCAGTGTTCGCATACGGCACGCTCTTGTCGTCGAAGTTGTGCCATACCAGCGCGCCGTCAACGCACATCGACATAGTGATGTCGGGTTGCCCCGCATTTGTCGCAGCCGCAAATTTGCGTTGGTGTTCGAGTTTTTGTTCATCGCTTAAAGCCATGTTGGCGTCCTTTCAAGAACGAATGATGTGATCAGGTTGGAACGCCACCGTCGACAGTGAAAACTGCTCCAGTGGTGTACGTGCTGGCATCGCTTGCCAAGAATAAAGCAGCACCAACGATTTCGTGGGGTTCTCCCACGCGCTTTAAAGCGACCCGCTTCATCATCTGGTCGACCATGTCCCAGTTCCAGGCTTTGCTGATATCAGTACGAAATGAACCAGGCATGATGCAGTTGACGCGCACATGGGGTCCGAAAGTTTGTGCAAAGCCGATGGTCATTGCGTTCAATCCCGCTTTTGCTGCGGTGTAAGGAATGACATCGGGCGTGGGGTGAATGGCGGCGATGCTCGAGATGTTGATAATTGATCCGGCATGCCCCGTTTCTTTGGCCCGTTCACTCATGCGTGACCCAAGCAAAGCCGAAAGTCGAAATGGTCCTTTGAGATTGAGACCGATGACCGAATCCCACATTTGTTCATTGACATTGGTGATGTTGTCGTACATCGGCGACTTGCCCGCATTGTTCACCAAGATGTCGAGACCACCGAATTCATTCCATGCGGCGTCGGCGAGACCTTCAAGTTCGTCCCAACGTCCGATGTGACACGCATAGGGCACGCAGTTGCGTCCCGTCTCACGACGCACTTCGGCGGCAGTCTCTTCGCACGATTCAATCGAGCGACTGGCGATCATGATGTCGGCACCTTGGTGAGCGAAAGCCAAAGCCATTTCTTTGCCGAGTCCTCGGCTGCCACCAGTAATCAGGGCAGTACGACCGGTGAGGTCAAACAGATGTGCGGGGTTCGCCGCGGCCGGGGGAGGTGTCGTCATGAAAAGACCTTAGGTCGGGCGCGCCGATTACGCCGACAGGTGCTTTTCGGGCGAAACTAGATCCATGGACTTTTCTGAGTCAACCCAAGCTGCGAGTTTTCGCCACGAGGTTCGTTCGTGGCTGAATGAGAAGTTGGCCGGCGACTATCGCAAATTGGGGACCTCGGCCGAGATGGGGGCTCACGACTGGCATGTGCGGGTCGCTTGGGAACAAGAACTCGGACGTGCTGGCTGGTTGGGGCTCACGTGGCCCAAGGCCTTTGGTGGTCGCGAGGTGTCGGTTTCAGAAGAACTTGTCTTCGCTCAGGAATACACCTTGGCGAATGGTCCGCAACGCGCCGGCTTCTTCGGTGAAGGTTTACTCGGGCCAACATTGATCACCTTTGGTTCACCCGAACAACAGAAACGTTTCTTGCCACCCATTTTGCAGGGTGAAGAGTATTGGTGCCAAGGCTTCAGCGAACCTGGTGCGGGCTCAGATCTTGCTGGTGTGCGAACCACCGCTGTGCTTGATGGCGACACCTGGCGAATTGACGGCCAAAAAGTCTGGACAAGCCAAGCGCAATTTGCACAATGGATTTTTGTTCTGTGCCGCACCGAACTTGAAGAGAAAGCCCACAAGGCTTTGTCATATTTGCTGGTGCCCATCGATCAACCCGGTGTTGAAGTTCGACCACTCAAAGATTTGTCGGGCAACGATCACTTCTGCGAAGTTTTCTTTGATGGTGCTCTCACGGCGGCCGACATGGTGGTCGGTGGACGTGGCAACGGTTGGAAAACTGCCATGGGAACTTTGGGGTTTGAACGCGGCACTGCGTTCATGGCGCAACAGTTACGTTTCGCTCAAGAGTTCGCCAATGTGAAAGCCCTTGCTCAGCAAAAAGGCGTCGCGGACGATCTTGAAATTCGTCAACGCTTGGCGCGTGCGTACGGCGAATTAGAAATCATGCGCTGGTCCGGTTTGCGTAACGTCACACGATTCATCAAGGGCGGTCAACCTGGCCCCGAAGGATCAATCGGCAAGTTGTTCTGGTCAAAGTGGCATCAACGTTTGGGCGAACTTCAAGCAGATTTGTTAGGCGCCGAGGCGTTAATCATGCACGACGAAGGCACGCTTGAGCACGATTTTCAACACACGTTCTTATTCAGTCGGGCCCACACGATTTACGCCGGGTCAACGGAGATTCAGCGCAACATTGTTGGTGAACGAGTTCTTGGTTTGCCGCGAGAATAACTCGCGGCAAAGCACAATCACATACGTTCGATAATGGTTGCGGTACCCATACCGCCACCAGTGCACATCGTGATGAGTGCAGTCTGCTTGTCTTGGCGCTCAAGTTCGTCAAGAGCGGTCTGCATGAGCATCGGTCCACTGCCACCAATGGGGTGACCAAGGGCAATTGCTCCACCGTTGACATTGACGTTTTCGTTCGTGATTCCGAGTTCGCGCATTGCACGTAACGGAATGGCGGCAAAAGCTTCGTTGATTTCCCAAATATCGATGTCCTTGGTAGTCATGCCAGCGCGATCGAGACATTTCTTTGATGCAGGTGCAGGAGCCGTGAGCATGATGACGGGCTCGGCGCCGGCTACTGACGACATCACAATGCGGGCGCGGGGCTTGAGGCCGTGAGCCTTGGCGTATTCGGGGCTGGCAATCATGATGACGCCGGCACCATCAACAACACCCGATGAGTTGCCAGCGTGGTGAACGTGATCAACACCGTTGATCTCGGGGTACACCTGCTTGCACATTTCGTCGAACGTGCGGTCGAACTCTTTGAACTGATGTGCACCTAAACGGGCGAACGACGCTGACAATCCAGCGAGCGACTCCATGGTGGTGTCGGGGCGCAAGTGCTCGTCCTTGGCAAGAGCAACAGTTCCATCAGGATTCAAGATCGGAACAACGCTGCGATCAAAGCGACCTTCTGCTTGTGCGATGGCAGCACGCTGCTGGCTCACCAATGCGAACTGGTCGACGTCTTCACGAGTGAATCCACCGATTGTGGCAATGAGGTCGGCAGAAATTCCTTGCGGAACCATCGGGAACAGTTCGCGCAACGCCGCGTTACCTGACGTGAAGTCTGGGGCTCCGTCTGGTGCTGGCCAACGCGACATTGATTCAACGCCACCGGCAATCACAAGATCTTGGTGACCGGCTTGTACGCCCATGGCTGCCCAGGTGACGGCTTGTTGGCCCGAACCACAGAAGCGGTTGATGGTGACGCCAGGTGCAGTGACTGGCCAGCCTGCGGCCAGTACGGCCATGCGGCCGATACATGCGCCGTGATCACCGACGCTGTTGCCATTGCCGACAATGACGTCATCAACATCGGAGGGGTCAAAACCGACGCGCTTTTGCAACGCATTCAGAACTTGGGCGAGCAGTTCTTGAGGGTGGATGTGATGTAACGAACCAGTTGATTTGCCGCGTCCACGGGGGCTGCGTACTCCGTCAATAATCCAAGCTTCGGCCATGGCGTATCTCCTTCAGTGAAGCGGCAACGCCGCTCAATCTCGTTATTGACCGTAGTCGGCGAGAAGGTCGCCCGAGTAACGCAACGAGCCGGAAGTCAGGCTTCTGTTGCGACAGATGCTTCATTCATCAAATGGACGGCGGCGGTTCGAAGGTTATGCCTTGATGGGTGTTCGGCCCGATGGCACCCTCGTCACAGTGCAGCGTTGAATCGATCTTCTTCGCGAGAACGCAACGCGGTGTTGACGCGTTGACGCTCAAGTACTTGCTGCAAGGTTTTTGTAGCTTGCGGAATGCCATGTTCTGAGAAAAATGATCGAACATCGGCTTCAAGGTCGGGTGTATTGAGAAACTTGACGGGGTCAATCATGCGAACAATGGTGTTCGTTGGGAATTTCACTTGAGCCTGGTCCCAATAGTTGCGAATGAAGTTCCATGCAAGAACGCCATTTTCTCGAAGTGCAATGCAGCGAGCCAAGACGAATGGGGCGTTCTGACTTTTGACTTCGCCAGCAATGGCAAAGTTGCATGTGCGCAGTACGAGTTCGGGGCTATCAAAATCGGTGAGTGCGTAGAGATAACGCAATTGGTCTTGCGGGTTAGTGGTCGTGCGGAATTTGTCTAGGAAATACTCGTAAGCACCTTCACCACTCGTTGAAGCGACGACTGTTGTTGCTGCCGCAACTAATTCTGGATGTACTGAATTTGCTTGCTCATGGTGCTGCTCAAGTAGTTCTTGGCATTTTTTCTGAGCATCCGTGTCGTTGCCATTGACCGCCAAAAGTGTGACAAGTAGTCCGCGAAGTTTCGCCCGCAGGTCATCTTCGCCGGGTTGTGCCCGCCAACCGAGATCAGCAATAACAGGAGCAACGAGAGAGCGAATACGTTGTTGAAGTTTTGGATAGTTGGACTCGTTTAAGAGACGTCCGCAACCGCGAAGCCCGATGGCGATGGCTTGCCAGACTGCAAGGTCGCGCTCATGAGTAAATCCGCTCACGAACGATACGAAGTCAATTGCAGCCAGTCGTCCAGCGACAACGGCGTTCCATGCATCGTCGACGAGGCTGTAGCG
>CAMDER010000009.1 GCA_945896935.1 Bifidobacterium breve
GTGCCGCCCTACAGCAGAGCAGCAACAGTCCAGAAATGTGCCCGTGCCGGTGGTAAGCACAACGACCTTGATGACGTTGGTCGTACCAAGCGGCACTTGGTGTTCTTCGAGATGTTGGGAAACTTTTCTTTTGGTGACTACTTCAAAGAGTCGGCAATTCCTTGGAGCTGGGAGTTCGTCACAGAGAATCTCGGGTTTGACGGCGATCGAATTTGGGTGACAGTTCACACCAGCGACGACGAAGCCGAAGCGATGTGGCACGAACAAGTCGGCATTCCCATGAACCGTATTCAGCGGTTAGGTGACAAAGACAACTTCTGGCAAATGGGCGATACCGGTCCATGTGGCCCGTGTTCTGAATTACATATCGATCGTGGACCAGAATTCGGTCCCGACGGCGGCCCGCTCAATGATCCGCACGGCGATCGCTTCATGGAGTTCTGGAACTTAGTTTTCATGCAGTACAACCAAGCCCCTGATGGCACTCGTACTGCTCTTCCCAAACCTTCAATTGACACTGGTGCTGGACTTGAACGCATCTTGGCACTACTTCAAGGGAAAGACAGTGTGTGGGAGACCGACGCGATTTTCCCCATAGTTGAGGCCGCTCAATCGGTAACTGGAGCAACCTACAAAATTGGCGATTACGAAGATCGATCCAGTTTCTCACTTCGTGTTCTTGCCGAGCATGCGCGTTCGAGCACCATGCTCGTCGGCGATGGAGTCTTTCCATCAAACGAAGGACGGGGTTATGTGCTGCGTCGTATTATTCGTCGCGCCGTTCGCCACGCGTACTTACTTGGCACCGAAAAACTCGTCATGCCGTCACTCGTTGAGACGGCAATTGCCACAATGGGTCAGGCGTACCCCGAGGTCGTTGCTCAAAAAGATTTCATCATGGGAGTGCTCACTAAAGAAGAAGAACGCTTCCGTCAGACTCTGAAAACCGGACTATCGATTTTGGAAGACGAGTTACAAGTTGCGGCTCAGTCCAACAAGGTTTTGTCAGGGTCGGCAGCCTTCTTGTTGCACGACACCTACGGATTCCCACTTGAAGTCACTGAAGAAATTGTCAATGAACGCGATCTACAGATCGATATAGACGGATTTAACACCGAGATGAATCAGCAACGCCAGCGCGCCAAGGCCGCCCGTAAGGGTGGCGAAGTAGATTCTCATCGCCACGATTTGTATCGCGAAGTTATGGAAGAATTTGGTACCACCGAATTTGTTGGTTACGAAGTCGATTCATGTGAGGCCAAAATTTTGGCCATTATTCCTGACGATGACGGAACCTTTGATCTGTTCCTTGATCGCACGCCGTTCTATGCCGAAAGTGGCGGGCAGGTAGGTGACACGGGTTTCATTCAGGCGGGATCCAATCGCTACGAAGTCATCGACACAACTTTTTCTTTGCCAGGACTACGTCGCCATCAGTGTCGGGTTGTTGCTGGCATTCTGATGGTCAATCAAGATGTCAGTGCAGGCATCGATGTTTCACGTCGCCTTGCCATTCGCCGTCATCACACCGCAACCCATATTTTGCATTGGGCACTGCGACAAGTTCTTGGAGAACATGTCAAACAGGCAGGATCCCTCGTGGACGATGATCGGTTGCGTTTTGACTTCAGTCATTACGACGCAGTGTCTGACGACGAACTCTTGCGTATTGAAGATCTAGCCAACAGTCTCACATTGTCAAATGAGCCAGTTGATTCAACTGAGTCATCAAAAGATGAAGCCCTGGCCAAAGGCGCGATTGCTTTCTTCGGAGACAAATACGGAGACCGAGTGCGCGTTCTTTCTGCAGGTCCCTCAGTTGAACTCTGCGGTGGCACCCATGTTTCAGCAACCGGTGATATCGGGATCATTAAGGTGATTTCTGAGGGTTCAGTTGGGGCGAATTTACGTCGCATTGAAGCAGTCGCTGGCACCCGCACACTCAATCTTTTACAGAGCGACCGCCGAATGATCGCCGATGCTGCTCGTCTCGTTGGTTCTGGTCCGGATGATTTGATGATCGGTGTTCAGCGAAAGGTCGATGACATCAAGGGATTACAAGACGAGAACAAAACCTTGCGCTCTCGACTAGCAATTTCAGCGGCGTCTGAGCTTGCTGCCAACGCGGTCGACGGGATAGTGATTGCCCAAGTAGATGACTTAACGCCCGGAGATCTTCGAGATCTCACTATTGCCGTTCGTCAACAGCCAAATATTCACACGGTCGTTCTCATTGGTGTCTCGCCGGGCGGAGGAGTCTCGCTGGTTGGGGCTGTTGATGCCGCAAGCGGAAAGAATGCTTCGCAGTTAATTACTTCAGCGGCCAAAGCAGTCGGTGGCGGCGGCGGAGGCAAAGGAGATATTGCAACTGCCGGAGGAAAGAATCCTGAAGGCATTCCCGAGGCTCTTCGCTTAGCGCAGGAGGCAGCTCGCAGCTAATGCGCGCCATCGGACTCGATCTCGGTACAAAGCGCATCGGCGTCGCTGTTAGTGATTTTTCGGGAACTATTGCCAGTCCTCATTCGGTAATTTTCCGCAGCAAGTCAGTTCGTCTTGACCACCAAAAGATTCTCGATTTGGTCCGTGAAGAAGAGGCCGAGATCGTTGTCGTTGGTCTACCTCTCTTAATGTCGGGGGCGCACGGTCCTGCCGCAAAAGCCGCCACCACAGAAGCTCGTCGACTGAGTACGGTTTTGTCTGTGCCCGTAGAAATGTTTGATGAGCGACTGACCACCGTGGCTGCTGATCGGGTTTTAAAGGAAGCCGAACTCAGTGCAACCGCTCGCCGTCAATTCGTTGACAAGGTTGCCGCTGCCATCATGTTGCAAGCATGGCTCGAGAGACGCCGCAGTTCATGAGTAGCAACCGTTCACGTGAGAACAGTTTTTCAACTGACCCTTATCAGGTGCTTCCCAACGTTCAAATAGCAAAGTCAACTTTGAAGAAATTCACCAACCGTTTTGTACTCGCTCTTGTCGTCGTACTTGCGCTCATTGCAGTTATCTATGGCGGATATCAATATTGGTATTTACGACAAGTCAACCCTCCAGGAGATCCTGCTGCTGCAGAAATTTTTACGGTGACCGAAACCGATGATTTGGTGTCAATGAGTAAACGCCTCGAGCAAGAGGGCTTTATAGTCAACGACTCAGTTTTTCGTTCGTATGTCTCGTCCAAAGGCGGACTTGAAGTGGCCGCTGGTTTCTACACCCTGAAGCCTCACGATCATGTCGGAAATATCCTTCGGGTTCTCCGTACGCCACCTAACGAAACTCTCACCAAGGTCACCTTCCCTGAAGGTTTTACTTTGGGGCAGATGGCGCAACGACTTGGTGAAGAAGTGCAGTCAGTTAAAGAATCCGATTTTCTGGCCAAGACCGGTGATACTTCGGCTGAAATTTCTGCCGTCCGCTCGGTATATCAACCCGACGCGACCACATCTCTTGAAGGATTGCTGTTTCCCGACACGTACCTCATCAATGGTGACCAAACCGCGACACAAGTAGCGCAACAAATGCTCAAACTTATGGAGCGAGTAGGGCGACAAGAGGGTCTTGACGATTCGTTGAATTCTGTCGGCCTGAGTCCGTATGAGGTTTTAACGATCGCTTCAATTATTGAACGCGAAGCCAAAGTCGCCGTGGATCGGGCGAAAATCTCGCGGGTGATTTACAACCGACTTACTCTTGGAATGCCCCTTGAAGTCGATGCCACTCTTTTGTACAAACAGAATCCAGATTTACCTTTTGTGGAATTGAAAGCGATTGATAGTCCGTACAACTCGTATCTTTATACCGGTTTGCCGCCAACTCCTATTGCGAACCCTGGCCGCGCAGCCATCAATGCCGCCTTGAATCCAGCAGCAAATCCTTCAGCGGGAGATCCAATTTGTCGTGAAATTACCGACGGATCTCCTTGCCTATATCTCTATTATGTTTTGTCCGACAAAGACGGACACCATAAGTTCGCCGCAACATTGACCCAACATCAAGCCAACGTTCAAGCGGCGATCATTGCGGGAGTTCTCTGACATGACATCAACTCAAGAAAGTTTCCAAGTTGCGCTCAGCGGGTTGCGCATTAACTCAAGCACTGCAATTGCTGCCGTCATTGGTGATCCTGTCAAACACAGTTTGTCGCCGGTTATCCATAACGTTGGTTTTAAATCATTGGGGATTGATTGGGTCTATGTCGCCTGCGAAGTCAAGGAAGGTGAGGCTCAATCGGCCCTTGACGCGATGAAAGTTCTTGGGCTTCGGGGACTTTCGGTCACGATGCCACACAAAACTGCGATTGCTTCTTTGGTTGATTCAGTAAGTCCAGCGGCGCAGGCTTTGCACAGTGTCAACACCGTCGAAGTAGCGACTGATGGCTCGTTAGTCGGTCATAGCACCGACGGCGACGGCCTTGTTGCGAGCCTCAAAGAACAAGGCGTCAGCGTCCAAGGTCAAGCGATTTTGATTTTGGGTGCAGGGGGAGCGGCGCGCTCGGTTATCGACGCGCTCCAACGTCACGATTGTCGAGAAATTTTTGTGGCAAACCGTTCACTTGAACATGCGCAGGCGGCCGTCGCGTTGGCGCCAGAGATCTCCAACGCAGTCTCGATCGCTGACGCAGTGTCACTTGCAAACGCCGCAGCCCAAAGTGCCATCATCATCAATGCCACCAGTGTCGGCATGACCAAGAGCCGAGAAGTCGTGACCGGAAATGTATTAGCGACCCCGATATCCATCGACCTCATTCGCGCCGATCACATCGTCATGGATTTGGTGTATCACCCCATCGAAACCGATCTTTTGCGTCTGACCCGTAGCCGCGGGGCTTTGGCCATCGACGGTCTCGGAATGCTGGTTCATCAAGCGGCGCTTCAGCAACAGATCTGGACTGGTCTTGTGCCCAATGTGTCCGATATGTACCAGGCAGCATTACAGGCACTTGCGTAAGACAGCGGTAAACTAACAGTCAATGTTGCGCTACCTCACCGCCGGCGAATCCCATGGTCAAGCCTTAGTCGTTATTGTCGAAGGCCTCCCTGCTGGACTTCTCATCACCGTTGAAGATATTCAGATCGAACTATCTCGGCGGCGTCTCGGGTATGGACGTGGACCGCGACAAAGGTTTGAAAAAGACGAAGTGACCTTGGTTGGTGGCGTACGGCACGGGCGAACCCTGGGCTCACCCGTTGCCATTGAGATCAAGAACAGCGAATGGTTCCGTTCGGACAAGTGGCACAAAGAAATGGACCCAGCACCCGGTGCTACTGCTGATCCGTTGACAAAGGTCCGACCTGGCCACGCCGATCTCGCGGGGATGCAGAAGTACGGCTTCACTGACGCCCGCGATGTACTCGAGCGTGCGAGTGCTCGTGAGACTGCTGCCCGCGTTGCAGCAGGAGCCTTAGCAAAGGCTTTGCTGCGCACAATCGGCGTCGAGGTCATCTCCCATGTCATTTCAATGGGCACAGCCAAATCTGCTGGCGGCCAACGTCCGACACCATCTGATCTCAATCAAGTCGACGAGTCGCCCGTCCGTAGTTTTGATACCGCTGCTGGTGAACGAATGGTCACCGAAATTGAGCAGGCTGCTAAAGAAGGCGACTCTCTCGGCGGCATCGTCGAAGTGCTTGCATACGGTGTGCCCGTTGGACTTGGTTCACATGTGCACTGGGATCGCAAGATTGATGCATTATTGGCTCAAGCAATCATGAGCATCCAAGCGGTCAAGGGCGTTGAGATCGGGGATGGTTTTGAAGTTGCAACTCGGCGCGGCAGCAATGGTCACGACCCCATTCATTGGGATGAGGCAACGAAGACATTCGTTCGCACCGGAACTCTTGCCGGAGGAACCGAAGGTGGCATCACAACCGGAGAACTTCTCGTTGTCCGCGCCGCCATGAAGCCGTTGGCCACACTCAATAAGCCGACCTTGCCAACTGTTGACGTGATTACTAAAGAAGCAGGCGTTTCTTTCAAAGAACGCACCGACGTGACTGCGGTGCCAGCCATGGGTGTTGTTGCCGAAACAATGGTGGCCTTGGTTCTGGCAGCCGAGGCTCAACGTAAATTTGGTGGCGACTCCGTTGCTGAATTCGTCCGTAACGCTAAGTCGGCGACTCAACCTTTATGAACCCACCGACTTCACCAGCACCCCATATGGTGTTAGTGGGTCTGATGGGTACCGGCAAGAGCACGGTTGGTCGTCGTATCGCCCACAAATTGGGCTGGGAATTTCTCGACACCGACGATGAGATCAACCGCATCACTGGTCGCACGGTGCGCCAGATCTTTGAATCAGACGGCGAAGATTTCTTTCGCAACATAGAACACGATGTACTCGCATCTGCTTGGCAACTATCAACCCCTCATGTCATTGCTGGTGCTGGCGGAATCATTCTTCGAGCCGACAATCGTGAATTGTTGAAAACTTCAAAATATGTCATTTGGCTACATGCACCGCTGCATGTCTTGATCGAACGTATTGGACAACGTGCGGCCAAAGGAGACGGTCATCGGCCTTTAATCGATGGCAATCCCGCTGAGAGATTGCAAAAATTGTACATTGATCGCGAAAGTCTGTACCGCGAAGTTTCATCATTTGAAATTGATGTGGAAGGCTTACAAGTACAAGAAGTCATTGACCAAGTTTTAGTTGAGACTGGATTGGAGGCGAACTCATGACAACTCACCGTATTGATGTCCGGCTTCCTGGTCGCGAGTATCCAGTCATTATTGGCCATGGCGTCATCCAAGAGATTGCCCAATTTCTCCCAGCGTCAGCCCGTCAGGCCGTCATTATTACGCAGGATGGAATTCCGGCAAACCTCGCTCTTCCCATTGAATCCACAACGGTGATCATCGGTCAGGGAGAGTCCACGAAATCACTGGCGACGATTGAATTGTTAAGTCAAAAGTTTGCCGATATGGGCATTACTCGCAACGATGTGATCATCGGAGTCGGCGGGGGAATGGTGACCGACATCGCAGGCTTTGCCGCTTCAACGTGGCACCGGGGCACACCCGTCATTCATGTTGCTACTTCGCTGTTGGCAATGGTTGACGCAGCGATTGGTGGAAAGACCGGAGTCAACCTTCCCCAAGGGAAGAATCTTGTTGGCGCATTTTGGCAACCGAATGCCGTCATTTGTGATCTCGACTTTCTCGAAACATTGCCAGAACGAGAGTTGCGTTGTGGACTCGGCGAAGTTGCCAAGTACCACTTCTTGACGGGGGACGATCTTTTGGCGTTGAGCCTCGACGAGCGGGTAGCGCGTTGCGTAGGGATCAAAGGATCTTTTGTCGAACAGGATGAGCGAGAATCTGGCAAACGAGCTTTCCTCAACTACGGACATACCTTGGCACATGCTTTAGAAACGGTCGGCCAGCACCAACTGGCTCATGGGGAGGCCGTCGCGATTGGCCTGATCTTCGCCGCTCGCTTGGCGCGTGCTCTGGGACGAATTGACGATTCACGAGTTGCCTATCACGAACTCGTTGTCGGTCAGACCTACTCGCTGCAAACACGAATGCCAAAAGGTCTTGATGTTGATCAACTCATGGCGGCAATGGCACGCGATAAGAAGGCTCTCAATGGTTTGACCTTTATCTTGGACTCGCCAGAAGGTCTCGAAATCGTCGCCAATATCTCGCCCGACGCGGTTCGCGCTGAACTCATAAGTTTTAGCCAAGCGTAAAGTTGCCTATCTCGTTCGAGCCGAGCGGGTATCGTCATCAACGTGGGAACAATCCTTTTACTTCACGGTCCAAACCTCAACCTTTTAGGGCAACGCGAACCCGAGATCTACGGGACCGCAACTTTGGCCGATTACGTTTCGAGCGTTGCGGGTTGGGCGAGTCAGGCTGGTTTCACCCTCGAAGATTTCCAAACAAACCATGAAGGCCAGTTGGTCGACGCAATACACGCAGCTCGTGGTCGCGTCGATGCAATCATCATTAATGCTGGCGCTTTCACGCACTACGCGTGGAGCCTTCATGACGCACTTGCGACGTTCGCTGGTCCGGTCATAGAAGTTCATATTTCAAATCCGAATGCGCGTGAACCTTGGCGCCACACGAGCGTGATTGCTCCAGTTGCTAACGGCACGATTGCTGGTCTCGGAATAATGGGATACGAACTCGCCGTGAACGCTGTCTCTCGGCTTCTTCAGTGAAGTAATCATGACGGCTCATGTATCTTCAGCGCGTACTGAGAGATTATTTGAAATCCTGAGTCGGGGATCATCGTCTTCTTGTTTGATCACTGATCTATCAGATATTCGTTGGCTCACCGGGTTCTCTGGTTCACATGCGTGGTTAGTCATTCATACAAATAAATTGTTTCTCATCACTGATGGGCGTTACTCCGAACAGGCTCGCGCCGAAATAGACGCGCAACAAGCCAACGTTGACGTCATTGAATGTCGCACACAAGCCGCCATGATTGCTACTACCAAGTCGCTGACCGAGGGCGCTTCGGTTGTTCAGTTTCAGGATTCTCACATATCGCATCAACTTTTTTGTTTACTGCAAAATGAACTCACTGCATCGCTGATGCCACTTGATGCGTCCAGCAAATTTCTTCGTCGCTTCAAAGATGAAGCCGAAATCGAGATCATTGAATCGGCTTGTCGTATCGCCGATCAGGCACTCGCTCATTGCCACGGCTTGCTTTCACAAGGCCTATCCGAAAGTGAAGTTCGTGACGAACTTGAGAACGCCATGCGAAAGTTCGGTGCTGATGGACCGTCGTACGACACCATTGTCGCCAGCGGACCAATCAACGCTTCACGACCTCACCATCAACCCACCAGAACCAAGATTGAAGATGGGCACACCGTCATCATTGATGTGGGAGCCCTCGTCTCGGGCTATCACTCAGATATGACTCGTTCTTTCGTCGTCGGGCCGATGAGCACAGAGCAATCCGACTGGTACGAAGCAGTTCGAGCGTCGCAACAGGCGGGAGTCGCGGTGTGTCGACCAGGTGTTCAGGCATCTGAAGTTGACGCAGCCTGTCGAAAAGTGCTGATTGAAGCTGGTCTTGAACAATATTTCACCCACGGGACCGGGCATGGCGTCGGCCTTCTCATCCATGAAGAACCCTTCATAAATTCATCGGCCACGGCAATTCTTCAGGCTGGAGATGTCGTGACTGTCGAACCTGGGCTCTATCGTGGGGGGTTCGGCGGTTTCCGTGTTGAAGACCTCGTGGTCATCACCGAACATGGTTGCCGAATTTTGAACTCATCTCCCAAGGATCCAACATGCCCGCCATCACAACCAATGACCTAAAAAACGGCATCACGCTGCAACTTGATAACGGTTTGTTTACCGTCATCGAATTCCAGCACGTCAAGCCAGGCAAAGGTGGAGCCTTCGTGCGCACCAAATTGCGCAATCTGAAAACGGGCAACGTCTTAGAAAAGACTTTCAATGCTGGAATCCGAGTCGAGCAGGCCATGCTTGAAAAGAAAGACATGCAGTTCTTGTACCGCGATGGAGACGACTACGTGTTCATGGACACCGAGTCCTACGACCAGATCAACGTAGCGCCAGCAGCGCTCGGCGATGCCGCCGACTACATCATCGAATCAATGATCGCCATTATTGCAACGCACAACACCGAAATTGTGTCCGTTGAAATTCCTGCCTCAGTTGAACTGCTCATCGCAAACACCGAACCCGGAATTCAGGGTGACCGTGTTTCTGGTGCTCGTAAGCCCGCCGAATTGCAAACCGGTAAGACCATTCAGGTTCCGTTGTTCGTGAACATTGGCGACAAAGTTAAGGTCGACACTCGTTCAGGCGAATACTTGACGCGAGTCTGATTGTGGCTTCTCGCCGGGCGCGTTCATCGCATGTTGATCCTCGTTCACAATCTCGTGAACGAGCCTTGACGCTTCTGTATGAAGCCGACACCAAAAATCTTGATGGCCACTCAGTTCTTGCTGGGCTAGTTGAAAATCCCGATCATGTGACGGCCTTGATAGTTCGTGGAGTTGCCGATTTAGCGAGGGAAATTGATCAACTCATTACCAAGCACGCCGATGGTTGGACGATTGAACGAATGCCGTGTCTTGATCGCAATATTTTGCGAATGGCCACCTTTGAATTGATGAAGCGCGACGATATTCCTCAAGCGGTTATTATGGATGAAGCAGTCGAACTTGCGAAAACTTTCAGCACTGATGACTCTGGTCGGTATGTCAATGGTGTGCTATCAGCGATAGCTAAAGAAATTCGCGCTCTTTAAAGCGCGGTCACGCATCAGTCGTGATGCGTTGTTTCGGGCCAAGCACTTTTGCCATTGGCCGCATCAGCAACATTTGCCAGGGTAAAGCCCGCGAGGTGCTCACGCATGTGGTCACCAGTGTGTTTCCAAATGGCTAATAAAACGCATTGGCCTTCATGATCACATGATCCGTCTTGATGGGGTTCACCAAAGTCACCCAAAGTGATTGGGCCATCAACGGCCGAAATGATGTCGTTCAAACGAATTTCCTCGGGTGTGCGCGCCAAGGTGTATCCGCCGCCAACTCCACGCTTCGATTTCACTAGGCCGGCACCTTTGAGCGCCAACAAGATTTGTTCAAGATAGGGCTGAGGAAGTCCGGTGCGATCGGCGATATCGCGCACCGAAGTAGGACCAGGTTCTCCGACGTGCATAGTTAGTGACAACAAAGCTCGACAGGCATAGTCGCCCCTGGTTGAAACACGCACATTGTCATCGTAGGAGGTTGAGAGCCTGTTCATGCGAATCAACGCTTCAACACGGCGATAAACCATGCGCAACTTTACGTTGTGCCCGTATTTCAAATCGGTTGTCATTTGGCTCTGATGCAGGCTTTCTCCTCTCAGGTGGTGAAAGATAGAGACATGATTCCCCAGCCCAATATTCCCGACTACTCGGGCGCAAACTTGACGGGAATCATGCCTGGATGTCTTTTGTTGAGCCCCGGTCAACGACCTGCCTGGTTTCCTCAGCCACTACAGGCTGCCGAACAAATCGTTTTGTTGGTCATTGATGGCCTCGGGTACGAGCAGTTGCAGCGTCACGCCCACCTCGCTCCACATTTGACAGCAATGGCGGGCGGATCAATTACGACAATCGCTCCGAGTACCACAGCAAGCGCCTTAACCAGCCTCGTGACGGGCTCGACCCCCGCCGAACACGGAATCGTGGGTTACCGCATGGATATGGGTGACTCCATCATGAATTCGTTGCGGTGGTGGTCTGACACCCGTGATCTTCGTACAGTCCATCCACCAGCAACAGTGCAGCCAATTCCTCCATTTGCCGGAATGTCAATTCCGGTGGTCAGCCGTGCCGAGCTAGAGGGAACAGCATTTACCGAAGCACATTTACGGGGGAGTCGCCCCTGTGGATGGCGCGCTGCAAGTTCAATCGTGGCCCAATGCGCGCAGTTAATTTCGGCAGGAGAAAAATTTGTCTATGCCTATTACGACGGCATCGACAAAATCGCCCACGAACGCGGCTTTGGACCGTATTACGACGCTGAAATAACCGCAACCGATTGGCTAGTCGGTGCACTACTTGATTCATTGCCGAGTGGAGCCACCTTGGCAATTACTGCCGATCACGGTCAAGTTCAAGTTGGCGACAACGTGGTGCATCTGTCCGACGACATCAAGGGCCTACTTCATCATCAATCTGGTGAAGGTCGATTCCGTTGGTTACATGCCAAACGAGGTCAAGAAACTGATCTTGTCAGTGCGGCAACCGACGCATACGGCCATATCGCGTGGATCGCCTCACGAGAACAAGTCGTTGAAGAGGCCTGGCTCGGGCCGGCACGCGGTGGGCGAATGTCCGATCAAGTCAAACGTCGTCTCGGCGATGTCGCTCTTGTTCCGTTTACGGCCACCACATTTGATGATCCCTTAGATTCGGGCCCATTTAGTTTGGTGTGTCGTCATGGTTCGTTAACAAGCGATGAGATGTTTGTTCCTTTTCTCGCCCAAACAGTCTGAACAAATACAAAATCTGTGCAAAAATTCAACTGTATGAGTTCATCTGAAGTAAACATCAACATTCCATCCGAATCAGTGACCGAACCCGCCAAGGTCATGCGTATTGGCTCGATGGTGAAGCAACTACTTGAAGAGGTTCGCAACACGCAACTTGATGCGGGTAGTCGTGAACGCCTCGCCGAAATCTATGAACGATCAGTTGTTGAACTCGCTGATGCTTTGTCTCCCGATCTTCAGCAAGAGTTGCGCATGTTGGCTCTCCCATTCTCTGATGGCATTCCAAGCGATGGAGAACTTCGGATCGCCCAAGCCCAACTGGTGGGCTGGCTCGAAGGTCTCTTTCATGGCATCCAGGCGACTTTATTCGCTCAACAAATGGCCGCCCGCCAGCAATATGAGCAACTCCGTCAAATCAACCCGGGCGACCCCAACCAAACACCCGCAAACGAATCCAACAATGCCGGGCTCCCAGGAACTTACCTCTAGGTCACTGCTACTGTTCCTCAACCACATCGTTGAGATTTGGATTGATGAGATTTGGACCCCGATCAACTCGGGATCCACCGAGACGTAAGGAGGTTGGTGTTGGGCGACTCTTTCACCCATCTCCACGTTCACACCGAGTTTTCGATGCTCGATGGCGCCGCCAAACTTGATGAACTTGTCGCCAAAGCGGTCGCCGATGGCCAGCCCGCTCTCGGTATGACCGATCACGGCAATATGTATGGCGTTCTCGACTTCTACAAAGAATGTCGGGCCCAAGGCGTCAAGCCGATCATTGGCACCGAGGCCTATATGGCCTACGAGACTCGCTTTGAGCGACCCAGTCGACGGGGCCAGATTGATGACTCCGGCGGCGATACTGAGGGCGGTCGCAAGTTGTACTACCACCTCACATTGCTTGCTGAAAGTGATGTCGGTTACAAGAACCTCATTAAATTATCGAGCCTGGCTTTTCTTGAAGGCTATTACTACCAGCCACGAATGGACTGGGAACTGCTCGAGAAATACCACGAGGGTCTCATTGCCACGACCGGATGTCTCGGTGGTCATGTCTTGCAAGCACTCTTGAAAGACGACTACAAAGACGCCAAAATCAAGGCTGCTCGTTTACAAGAGATTTTTGGCAAAGACAATTTGTTTGTTGAAATTCAAGATCATGGTCTCGCGGCACAAACGAAGACCAACCCACAACTTCTACAAATCGCCCAAGAAATTGGTGCACCGGTTATTGCCACGAACGATTCGCACTATGTCCATCGCCATGACAGCGACGCCCACGACGCCTTGTTGTGTGTTCAAACCAACTCAATGATCAATGATCCAAAACGTTTCCGCTTTGAAGGCACCGAGCATTACCTCAAAACATCAAATGAGATGCGTTACGTATTTCGCGAAGTTCCTGAAGCGTGCGACAACACACTCTGGATCGCCGAACGCGCTGATGTCACAATCGAGTTTGGAAAACCACAACTACCGAATTTTAAAATTCCTCCTGGTTTCGTCGATGACGCGGCGTACCTCGATCACCTCACACGCGAAGGAGCCAAACGTCGTTGGGGCGACAAACTTGCACCCTCGGTCATTGAGCGACTCGCATACGAAACCAAGGTCATATGCGATATGGGGTTCGCTTCGTATTTCTTAATCGTGTGGGACCTCATTCGCTATGCCAAAGAACAAGATATTCGCGTCGGTCCTGGTCGCGGATCCGCTGCCGGATGCGCAGTTGCTTACTGCTTGGGTATCACTGAGATTGACCCCATTCGTTACGACTTGCTGTTCGAAAGATTCTTAAACCCCAGTCGAATTTCAATGCCCGATATCGATATGGACTTTGACTCCAGGTATCGCGAACAAATGATTCATTATGCGACCGACACCTATGGTCGCGAACACGTTGCGCAAATCATCACGTTCGGCACCATCAAAGCGCGAAACGCAGTTCGCGATGCGGCTCGGGTACTCGGCCATCCATACGCAGTCGGCGACAAACTTGCTAAAGCCATGCCACCACTTGTCATGGGTCGAGATACTCCACTCAAATATTGCCTCGAGCTTGATCCCAAGTACAAAGAGGGTTATCACGCCGCTCAAGAACTTCGCGACATCTACGAATCCGAAGAAGATATGCGACAAGTTATTGATGTTGCCAAAGGACTAGAGGGTTTGAAACGATCCACGGGTATCCACGCGGCTGCAGTAGTGATTTCCAAAGAACCACTCACGGAGTACCTACCGCTGCAACGCAAGCCAGAAGCCGGCAAGCCCATCGAGGAATCGCAAGTAACAACTCAGTTCGAAATGCACGGTGTTGAATCTCTCGGCCTATTGAAGATGGACTTTCTTGGTTTGCGCAACTTAGACGTCCTCTCCGATGCGATGGCTTTAATCCGTCTTGCTGAGCCCAATTTTGATATCGACGCTATTCCTCTTGACAATAAGAAGACTTTTGATTTGTTGTCGCGGGGCGACACCATTGGTGTTTTCCAGCTTGAGTCGCCGCCGATGCAGCAATTGCTTCGAGCGATGGCCCCCAATAGTTTTGAAGACGTGTCGGCTGTTATTGCCTTGTACCGACCAGGGCCAATGAGCGTCAATATGCACTACGACTTTGCTGATCGCAAAAATGGTCGCAAGAAAGTTGAGTACTTCCATCCCGATGCCGAAGAAGTACTTGGCGACACGTTTGGTCTCATGATTTACCAAGAAAGCGTGATGCGCGTTGCGCAACGTTTTGCCGGATATTCGTTAGCCGAAGCCGACAACTTACGAAAGGCGTGCGGCAAGAAAGAACGCGCCCTCATGGAGAAAGAACGCTCCAAGTTTGAAGAGGGTTGCGAGACCTCTGGATACGGTGCCATTCTCGGTAAGCAACTCTTCGACATCATCGAAAACTTTGCTGACTACGCCTTTAATAAGAGTCACTCATTTGGCTATGGCTATATCTGTTACCAAACTGCCTTCCTCAAAGCGAATTATCCAGTTCAATACTTTGCGGCAATGCTCACAAGCGTTAAAGACAACCTTGACAAGGCCGCTGGTTATCTCGTTGATGCCCGAACGGGTGGAATTACAGTCGGTCCGCCCAACATCAATGTTTCTGATGTTGACTTCACGCCGCAAGTTGAAGAGCGGGTGATCCACTTCGGCCTGTCGGCTATTAAGGGCGTCGGTCACGCCATATGCGAACGAATTGTTGCCGAACGCCACGCCAATGGTCGATTCGAATCGTTCCACGATTTCGCAATGCGAGTTCCCACCGATTGCCTCAACAAGAAAGCCGTTGAATCATTTATCAAGTCTGGGGCATTCGACAGTTTGGGTCACCCGCGCCAAGGCCTGATGGCCGTTTTTGAAAACATCGTTGATGACACGGTGTCACGTCGGGCCGAAGCCGATCAAGGAGTCATGAGTCTCTTCGATGCCATCGACACCGATTCTGATCCCTCCTTCGATCTCGACATTCCTATTCCAGAAAATGAATACGACAAATCTGTCAAGTTGAAGTTTGAAAAAGAAATGCTCGGGCTGTACATCAGCGATCATCCACTGTTCGGTCACGAGTCATCTTTGAACAAATATTCCACCACGACAACTGCAATGTTGGCCGAAGCGGAAAACGGTTCAATTTGGACTTTGGCGGGCATCATCACCAAGGTCGAACGTAAGGTCACCAAAAAGGGCGATCCGATGGCCATCGTGCATCTCGAAGATTTATATGGGGGAGTTGAACTCACCGTATTCACGAAAACATTGCAGACGCACGGGCACAAGATTGTTGATGAGGCAATCATTTCAGTGAAGTGTCGCGTGAATCGACAAGATGACCGCATCAGCATCGCCACGATGGAGATCACTCCGTTGCAACTGTCGAATCGCGAACCCGAACTTCGTTTGAACTTGCCAGCGGTTGCCCTCGATCCAGAAAATGTGGCTCGCTTGAAGGCCATTTTGACGAAGTACCCAGGATCGTCATATGTGTTTCTCCATATTGGTGATGCCAAGATTCTTAAACTTGGCGCCGAATTCATGGTTGATATCGATCGGGTCATCCCACCATTACGAGTCGCATTTGGGGCTGGAGTCGTCCGTTAGGTCGTTATTTCCCCGACGCGACAAGGTCGTTTCGCCCCGACGCCCCTCCAAGTGGCAGAATGGGGGACATCGTTACCGGATCCGTCTCCGGGTCCACGCAGAGAGAAGCCGTTTTCATGCCCGTCGAAGTCGAAACAATAGATAGCGCGGCTCTCACGGAAGCTCAACTCGAAGACATGGTCGCAATGGGTGGCTCATTCGATATGGAGCGTCTCGTGAAGGCCAAAGAAGACTGGGTGCTCTGCACGACGTCTATTGAGGCTGGCAAAGTTCAGGGTTTTACATTTTCGACACTTGAACGTATTGGCGGCACCCCTTGTGTTTTGCTGGGCCTGATGAGCGTTAAGCGATCGTCTAAAAGGGATCAGATTTTGAAAGGTCTGATGTCTGAGGCTTTTCACCGAGCCCTCATGGCTTTCCCCGATGAAGATGTCGTGGTTGGTAGCCGATTCGTCTCAGCCGAAGGTCTAGAGGTCTTCAAGCATCTCACCGAATTGATTCCTCGACCAGGGCACCGTGCGGTTGGCGAGGAGCGAGCCTGGGGGCGCCGTTTGGCTCGCCGTTTTGGTGTGGATGCCCAGTACGACGAAAAAACTTTTATCGTGGCCAAGAAGGGCTTGTCAGGTTTCCTTGATCACGAGTCAACCAAGGCCGACAAAATTAAGCCGGAGATCGCCGAGTTGTTCTCGGGGGTGAACCCAGCATTAGGTGGTTGTTTGATCATCCATGGTTGGACCATGACCGAGGATCTGCTCAAACTTGGCAAACTCAAGTAACCCCAATTCTTCGAGCCCACTCGAATCGTTGTTGCGTCGGCGCCGCATGACCCGACGCTTTTCAGGTGGCCCGCCTCCTGCTGAGTTGACTGAGATCTGTGCATTGGCGTTGCGGGCTCCATCGGCCGGATTTTCTCAGGGTTCACATGTGCTGATTTTGACGCAGAACGATCTCAAGAAGTTTTGGCAAATTTCAGGGTCTCATGAATGGTTCACTTCCAAATCACCGGGTGTTCTTGATGCGAGTGCGGTTGTTCTCATACTTGGCGACCAAGATGCCTACACCGAGCGTTACAGCAGGCCTGACAAGGCTGGACACGGACTCGAGGACCCTGACCATTGGGTGACTCCATTTTGGTTGACCGATGCCGCAATGGCGGCCGAAAACCTTTTGCTGCTCATTGAGGAAAAAAGTTGGGGAGCATTGTTGTTCGGACTCTTCGGTGATTCTCGGGTGGTCCTTGATGCCTTTGCGGTACCGCCTTCAGTTTCGTGTGTTGGCGCGATCGCCGTGGGTTATCGCCACCCCGATGATCAACCGAGCGGATCGCCAACCTCCCGAGCCCGCCGTCCAGATTCTGAGGTTGTCCACCTCGGACACTGGTGAAAACGAAATGGTGAAAACGAAATGGTGACGACCAAATCATGGAGCGACCACAAGGGTTTCAGATCTGAGCCCATCAGGGTTTAGGGTAAGTCTGTTCTCACAAGCGTTCATCGGAGCCACAATGACTAAGACAATCCCACATGTTGACTATCTAGAGCTCGGTGACAAGCCGCATCTCGTTGCTAACGAGTGCACCTCTTGTGGAGCCCGTTTCTTTGATCGTCGCAATGCCTGCGCGAAGTGCTTCAAGAATGATTTCAAAAAAGTTGCAATTTCGACTGACGGAATCTTGAAGTCATTCACCATTGTTGCTTTCGCCGCTCCTGGTATTCCTGTTCCTTTTGTCGCTGGAATCATTGATTGCGCCGGAACCAGCGTTCGCGGCAATGTGGTGAATACCGAGCCGAGCCCAGAAAAGGTCACGCTTGGTATGAAGTTGCGCTTGACTACTTTCAGTATCGGAACCGACGAAGAAGGAACTGAAGCCATTGGTTTCGGTTTCGAACCAGCCTGATTTTTTAGACTCTTACACATTTCACGACCTACCCATTTTCAACAACGAAAGCGCAGGCAATCATCATGGCAAGTGACGACATCTGGATCCTCGGAATCGCAATGACCAAGTTTGGTAAGCATTCCGACAAAGACATTGTTGACCTCGGATCAGAAGCAGCGATCGCTGCTTTGGCTGACGCCGGCGTCACCATGGCCGACATCGGAATTTTGGCCGCCGGAAACCTCATGGGTGCTGGCGCAGGTTTCGGACAGCAATTGCAAAAGCAAATCGGCCAGACCGGTATCCCGGTGTATAACGTCGCCAATGCCTGCGCCACTGGCGCAACTGCTTTACGTACGGCCATCATGGCGGTGAAGTCAGGCGAAGTTCGCATGGGTCTCGCAGTGGGTGCCGAAAAATTGTCAGGTGCTGGTTTGCTTGGTGGCGGAGGTACTTCTAAGAAAGATGGCAACAAGTTTGAGCCCCGTGGACGTTTCGGAAGCGTGCTTCCGACTGACGGACGCATTGGCACCGACACGATGCCAGGAACCTTCGCACAAGTCGGAATGGAATACGGCCACAAGTACGGCGGAGTGTCATTTGAACTATTCGCCAAAATTTCTGAAAAGAATCACGCCCACTCAGTTTTGAACCCCATGGCTGCGTACCAAAAGCGTTTCACCCTTGACGAGATCATGAATGACATGATGATCGCGTATCCGAATACTCGACCGATGTGCTCAGCAAACTGTGACGGTGCCGCCGCTGCAGTTGTGACGTCAGGTGAAGTCCTCCGCACGTTGTCGAAAGAACAACAGCGTCGTGCGATCAAGGTTTCGGCATCAGTGCTGACAACCGACCCGTACGAAGAGGCCTGTCAGATTCTTCCGGACGTCAATACGTTGACGCGTAACGCTGCCAAGATTGCTTACGAGCAGGCCGGCGTCTCGCCGAGCGATCTTGACCTCGTTGAACTTCATGACTGCTTCGCAACGGCCGAACTCGTGCACTATGACAACTTGATGTTGTGCCCCGAGGGCGGCGCGGTTGACTTCTTCATGAGTGGTGCAACGTGGCGTGATGGCTCGATGCCAGTCAACGTTTCAGGTGGTCTCGAGTCAAAGGGTCACCCGATTGCGGCAACTGGTATTGCCAATATTTGGGAAGTCTGTCATCACTTGCGCAATGAGGCTGGCGATCGTCAGATCAAGGACGCCAAAGTTGGTCTGGCCCATGTCATTGGCTTGGGATCAGCCTGTGGCATCCACATCTTGGAACGAAGCGGTCTGTAAAGAACGCCATCAAATACGGCTTGTAAAAACCGCCTCACGCACCGGTTGCGTGATACCCACCGTCAACGTGGATCATCGATCCCGTTGTCGCTGGGAACCAGTCAGATAACAAGGCAATCACCGCGCGGGCAACTGGTTCGCCGTTGGTGACATCCCAACCCAAGGGTGCTCGTTCGTCCCAAATATCTTCAAACTTTTTGAATCCCGGAATTGATTTCGCTGCCATGGTCTTAATGGGTCCGGCCGCAACAAGATTCGAACGAATTCCTTTTGGACCAAGTTCTTTCGCCAAATAACGGTTGATACTTTCAAGCGTTGACTTGGCAACGCCCATCCAGTTGTAGGCAGGCCACGCAACGGTGTTATCGAAGTCGAGTCCAACGATTGATCCGCCCGGCTTCATTAAAGGCACGAAGACATCGGCTAAGTGCTTGAGAGAATAAGCACTGATCTGCATCGCAACCGCCACGTCATTCCAGGTCGCGGCCATGAAGTCATCGCCCAGACACACTTCAGGTGCATAACCAATCGAATGCACCACACCATCAACTGTTCCCCACGAGGCCGCGAGATGATCCCGAACTTTGGGACCGTGCTCATCAACTGTCACATCAAGTTCAAGAACTTCCACCGTTTGGGAGAGTTTGCGGGCGGTTCGTTGAGTCAATGACATGGCCCGACCCGCCCCAGTTAGCACCACCTGGGCTTCTTGCTCGAGTGCCAATTTGGCGACCCCAAAGGCAAGGGATGCATCGGTGAGAACACCCGTCACGACAATTTTCTTACCAGCAAGAAGGCTCATCACAACAAACTAGTTGTTTCGCCGTTCTTGAAGGGTCAACTAAAGAATCGCTGGTCGACTGTGCCATTGTGTATGCATGCGTATTGGAATTCTTGGCGGAACTGGTCCCGCTGGCTCAGCATTGGCCGCCCGCCTTGCCTCAATTGGCTATCACGCTGTGATTGGCTCTCGCTCGGCTGATCGGGCCACCGAGATTGCCAAAGAGTTCGTGGTGAAGTTTCCCGAACTCGCGGGGTTTTTGACTGGGGGAGACAATGCCACCGCAGCAGCATGTGATTTGGTTGTGATCGCTACGCCCTGGGATTCGGCCGCAACCACCGTTCAAGATAATGCTGACGCCCTTGCTGGAAAAGTCATCATCAGCATGGCTAATGCCTTAGTGCGCGTTGCTGGTGAATTCCAGCCCCTCCTTCCGCCCCGAGGAAGTGTTGCTGCCCATATCCAGGCCGCCGTTCCTCGCAGTCGAGTCGTCGCAGCCTTCCATCATCTTCCGGCTAAAGAACTCGGACATATTGGCGAGCCGATTGATTCAGATGTTCTGATTTGTTCCGATGATCCCACTGCCTTGAAAGAAGTCAGCGCAATTGTCGACAAGATCCCTGGTTGTCGTCCACTTGATGCAGGCCAACTTTCAAATGCAACAGCCATCGAAGCATTCACCGCAGTGCTTTTGCAACTCAATGTTCGGTACAAGACTCGAGTTGCGCCTAAGTTGACAGGCATCCGTTCAATCCCTGAACAAAAATAGAAAAGGGCTCGTCAGGTGCCAATCAGTTTGTTTGATACCGCTCGTCAGGCCGTTGTGCCTTTCGAACCAGGACCTCGTGTCTCGATGTACACGTGTGGAATCACTCCCTATGACGCGACTCATATCGGACATGCCGCCACCTTTATGGCCTATGACGTGCTACAACGACGCCTCATCGATATGGGTCATGAAGTTCGTTGTGTTCGAAATGTCACCGATGTTGACGATCCGTTGTTTGCCAAGGCTCGTCAACTGGGCGTGCATTACCTCGATTTAGCTGCGGGTGAAGAAGCTCGCTTTGAACGCGATATGGAAGCCCTCAATGCTTTGCCGGTGTACTCAACGCCGCGCGCTTCTTCGGCTATTCCCGATATTCGCGGGTTTATCGGAATGGTTCTCGAACGTGGATTCGCCTATGTCTCTGGTGGTTCTGTGTATTTCGATGTCAGCAAATTCAATTCGTTCGGAAGTGTGAGTCATTACACCCGCGAGCAAATGATTGAGTACGCGCGTGAACGGGGCGGCGATGTCGACAACCCCAACAAGCGCGATCCACTTGACTTTGTCCTGTGGCACCCTTCGGCCTCTGATGAACCGTCATGGGAGGCAGTTTGGGGGGCGGGTCGCCCTGGTTGGCATATCGAATGCAGTGCCTTGGCCTTACGTGAACTTGGCGAGACCATCGATTTACACGGAGGTGGAAGCGACCTCATTTTCCCGCATCACGAATGTGAACGGGCTCAAAGTGAGGCGGCGACTGGGGCTCCTTTCGTCAAACATTGGATGCACGTTGCCATGGTCTTTATGGATGGTGCCAAGATGTCGAAGTCTCTTGGCAACCTGGTCTTCGTCGATGCACTACGAAAAGAATGGGATCCGCGGGCAATTCGGATGGCAATCATGAACCACCATTACCGTTTTGAATGGGAGTGGACTAACGACCAGATGCCGGCCGCGCTCGACCGCATGAACATTTGGACAAACAGCATCCATTCACCCGAGTCCGATGTTCTTTTGAACGAGGTGCGTGAGCACTTAGATAACGACTTGGACACGCCGTCGGCCATGCTGACTATCGATCGTGCCGTGAGTCAAGGATTTTCTGCCCAGGTCGCCGCCAATTTGCTCGGTATCGCTATCTAGTCATTTCATCGGGCTGCGCTAACTATCATCGCTAACTGGACAAATCACGCGGTGGGCAACCAGGGATACCCGTAAACTGTCACCAATGTCCGAGATTTCAATCACCCTCCCTGACGGTTCGCAACGGGAAGTTCCTGCAGATTCAACCGTGTTATCTTTGGCGTCTTTGATCAGTCGCAATTTGGGGAAAGCAGCGATTGCTGGCGTGGTCAATGCCCAGCAGGTTGATCTATCTCAAGCCTTAACCAACGGGGACTCGGTCGAGATCATCACCATTGACTCTGACAGTGGGCGCCATGTCTTGCGCCACTCAACTGCTCATGTGATGGCACAAGCAGTACTAAATCTGTATCCGGGCGCGAAGTACACCATCGGCCCAGCGATTGAAAATGGGTTCTACTACGACTTCGATCTTGGTGGTCGAGTATTCACCGAAGACAACTTGGCCAATGTTGAGGCCGAGATGCGCAAAGTCATCTCCGCCAATCAACCTTTTGTACGGGCCGAAATTTCAGTTGCTGAAGCTCTCGCACTATTTAACGAGCAACCGTACAAATGCGAAATCATCGAACGAGTGACTGGCGGATCAGCCGACGGCACCGACAACGCCGAGGTTGGTGGATCTGGCGATTCGGTCAGTATTTATCGGAATACCGATGATTTCGTTGATCTTTGTCTCGGACCTCATGTCCCGAGTACTGGTCGACTCGGTCATTTCAAACTGCAAAAGGTTTCATCGGCCTATTGGCGGGGCAACGAGAAAGGTCCAGTTCTCCAACGTATTTATGGAACCGCCTGGGAGAGTAAAACGGCCCTTGAGGAATACCTCCATCGTCTCGAAGAAGCCGAACGGCGCGACCATCGACGATTAGCGGTTGAACTTGATTTGCTTTCATTCCCAACCGAACTTGGTGGCGGGCTTGCGGTGTGGCATCCCAAGGGTGCCATTGTGCGCAAATTGATGGAGGACTACAGCCGTGCCCGCCATCAGAGCGGTGGATACCAATTCGTTTTCACTCCTCATCTTTCGAACGCGACACTCTTTCAGACGTCGGGCCACCTCGACTTTTATGCCGACGGTATGTATCCGCCCATGGAAATGGACAACGGAACGTACTACCCGAAGCCGATGAACTGTCCGATGCATTGCTTGATCTTCCGCGGACGGCAGCGTAGTTATCGCGAACTTCCGTTGCGGCTTTTTGAACTCGGAACTGTTTATCGCTACGAACGAGCCGGAACCTTGCACGGACTTATGCGTATTCGAGGATTCACTCAAGATGACAGTCATATCTTCTGCACCCGCGACCAATTACAAGGCGAGATCATTTCACTTCTTGATTTTGTGATGAGCGTCTTGAAGGCTTTTGGTTTCGAAGACTTCTCGTTCCATCTCTCAACCAAAGATCCCGAAAAGTATGTCGGCTCTGACGAAATTTGGGAATCAGCCACGAACGCTTTATCAAGTGCACTTGAAAGCCACGGCGTTGACTACAGCGTCAAAGAAGGCGACGCCGCCTTCTACGGTCCAAAGATCGATATTCATATTCGAGATGCCATCGGGCG
>CAMDER010000010.1 GCA_945896935.1 Bifidobacterium breve
TCACGATTGGGCGTTGAAGTCAAAGCCTTGATGGTGATGCGCCGCAATGAAGCCGAAGATAAAGATGCAATCGCTGCTGTCCGCAAGGCTGATGCGGTGTGGTTTGTCGGAGACAACCCGATTCACATGCGCAGCGTTTTGAAAGACACTCCAGTTTGGGAAGCAGTGCAACACGTCTTGAAAGAAGGCGGCTTGGTCGTTGGCGTCGGTGCTTCAGCATCGGCATTTTGTGACCCGATGATCGACCCTCGTGGTGGTGCACTTGCCCTTGGTCTCGGACTATTGACGGGCATGGCAATCGTGACTCAATCTGAAACTGTCACGATTGATCGTCATGCTCGTGCGAAGAAACTTGCCAACGTGCCCTTGGTGTTCTTGCCATCGTCATCAGCGTTGATTCGCCGCGGACACGAATGGGAAGAAGTTGGGCCCAACGAAAAAGTCGGGCAACTTCCGAGCTGATTATTCTTCGGGGGCTTCAGGTACGAAGCTGGGGTCAACCGAAAAGGCGACAGGAAAAAAACGCTCGCCCAAGTCGGAGAGATCGGCCAAGAACAACGCGGGCTCTGAATCGGTGGGAATGCTGACTGCGAGAATTCCCTGGTAAGTCTCTCTCGATTGAAGCGTGGCGTTACCGAATTGCTCAATTGTTCCCGCAGCGACTGGTGTGTAGGACATGCCGTCAACGGTGTAGACGCGGAACATGTCGGGGCGAAGCGAGAAAGGCTCAAGTGCACCACTGGTGACTTGAACTTCAAGAAAGAAAAATTCGTCAGATGCCTCAGGAGTTTCTGTAGGAAGACTCATTCTGATTTCAGCATTTCCCGCTGCGGCCACAGCACCAACAGTGAACGGGATGCCGTTGACCTCAGATGGTATTGGTGGGGTAGGAGTTCCGAGCTGAACTTGCGTTGTCGATGTCGTGGTCGAAGAGTTGCTCGAGCAAGACAACATCGTGGCCATTGACAACAAAATAAGTGAGATAGCTTTTTTTGACTTCATTTCTTCACCCCTTTGTTGCGAAGGCTACTGCTTCACAGATGGTCGTAACCGACCGGCCACGATGGGCGGGGCAAAGATAATGCCGAGAATCAACAGCGTAATCAGCAGATAAATCACCACTGAAGTGCCATTACCTTGAGTATCAATTTCGACACTTGTAGCCATTGCGACTCCGGGGGTGGCAATGGCTACCACATCATCAACTGGTGCCGCCTCGGCAATCTCACCGTCAACTGTCGCTTCTGTGTTTGTAATTTCGGCACCAGCAACAAGTGTGGTGGTGACGCCGGGCGCCGTGGTCGCTCCGGGCTTACTTGCACCTGGTGCGGTCGTTGCACCTGGTGCGGTCGTTGCGCCTGGTGCGGTCGTTGCGCCTGGTGCAACAGTTGTTGCCGTTGTTTTCGCTACTAAGAAGTCGCCAGTGATTGTGGGGTTGCTGCATGAATCGATCGCAGGGGCTGCGGACGCACCGGGAATTTGGGCGACTGCAGCGAATGCAGCTTCAACTAAGTTTTTCGGGAGCGGAGCGTAACCCAGTTGCTCGGATTTTTGCTGACCAGCGCAAAGGAAGTAAAAGATGTAGTCGGACAAACTCGCGCCCTTAGCAGCGCTAAAAGGTGCTGCCTCGGTGGTCGGAACGATCATGTACGAATAACTCGAAATGGGGTACGCCCGAGCATCTGCGTTTCGATAAACGCCTTGCAGAACCTGGGTCCCGTCAGAGTTGATTCTTGCTCCTTGCAACGCAACCGAGACATTCACTGCTGTCGGTTGTGCGTAATTGCCAGATGCATTCTTGACTGACGCAACGGGAAAGCCACGTTCTTTGGCGTATCCGTATTCAACATAGGTGATGGCACCATCGTTGTATTGAGCAGCGACAAAGTTGGCAACTCCATCTGAGAACTGTTGCGCGGCAAAGCCCGAATCCGGAAAATCTGGGTAAAGAGAAGTAACTGGGCACGACGAACCCAAGTTGGCCTTCTGACACAATTGACTCCAGTCGTTGGGAGTTTCCTCAGCCATGAAGGCAGTGATTTGCGCCGTTGTACCCGAACCGTCGGATCGGACAACTGGCTTAATGCGCGTTGCGGGCATGACTCGTTGCGCATTGTCGGCAGCGATCAGTGGGTCGTTCCACATAGTGATTTGACCAGTAAAGATCTTTGCTGCGGTCTCGGGAGATAGGCGCAAGTCGGTGATTCTTTGACCGTTGGCCTTGAGGTTGTACATGAACGCCGTACCACCGGCAACAATTGGCAGATATGCATACGGTCGAGAGGCAGCCAACTGAGTTTCGTCAGCTAACAAGTTTCCTTGACGGTCGTACTGTGCGCTCTGAAACGGGATTTCAGAAACTGCGAAGTCAACTTGCGCCTGATAATACGCGACTCGTCCAGCAGTTGATCCGACGCCTTGATAGTTGACAACGAGTCCTTGGCGAGCAACGTCGGCGCGCCATTGGTCGACCGCGATCTGGCTCCAGGTCGAACCAGCACCATCAACGGGCGCCTCGGCGCGTACCGATGAGGGGTTCACCATCGTGACGGCAGAAGCCAAAATTGTGGCAGAGATCAATAGTTTCTTGATGCGACGCATCAGCCGAACCTTCCGTTGACATAATCGTTGGTGCGTGAATCGTGAGGGTTAGTGAAGATGTCCTTGGTGGGGCCTTCTTCGATAATGCGCCCTGGCTCGTTTTCGGCTGCCAAGAAGAATGCGCATCGATGTGACACTCGCTGTGCCTGTTGCATGTTGTGGGTCACGATGACGACAGTGATGGTCTCACTGATTTCGCTAATGGTTTGCTCAATGCGGCGAGTCGATGTGGGGTCGAGGGCCGAACATGGTTCGTCCATCAACAACACTTGCGGGCTCACGGCAAGCGAACGAGCGATACACAAACGCTGCTGCTGACCGCCAGATAATGCACGACCCGGGTCGCCGAGACGATTCTTCACTTCGTTCCAGAGCCCAGCCTTAGAGAGGCACGACTCAATGAGGTCGTCACGCTCTGAACGAGTTGATTTAAGTCCTGACAACTTGAGTCCGGCTAACACATTTTCGGCAACAGTCATGGCGGGGAAAGGGTTTGGCTTTTGAAACACCATGCCAATACGACGACGAACGTCGGTTACCGGGATGGCGCCACGATAAATGTCAACTCCGTCAATGAGAATTTCGCCGGCAAGAGTTGCGCTTGGAACAAGTTCGTGCATGCGGTTGAGAGTGCGCAAGAACGTACTCTTGCCACAACCAGAAGGTCCGATGAGTGCAGTGACTTGGCCAGGCGCCATATCAAGGTTGACACCTTCAAGAACTTTTTTAGTTCCAAACCAACAGGCAACATTGCTTGCGGTTAAGCCTGCAGCTTTGTGGCCAGGATCAAGTAACGAAATGTCTGATGACATCGTTGTTGGGTCGGTTGAGGTGATATCGATTGACGTCATGCCAATCCCTTTCTCTTAAGACGACGCTTCTTGAGTCGACTGATGTTTTCTGGACCTCGCCCGCCAATTGCACGAGCGGCAACGAATAAGACAAGAACCAAAATTAATAGCACGAGGGCGCCAGTCCACGCACGAGCAATTTGGGCTTCTTGCGGGAAACGAATCAAACGGTAGACAAAGAAGGGAAGCGAATCTTGCTTTCCAGATAACGGATTCCAGTTCATGATGAACGCGCCGCCAACGGTCAAGATCAATGGCGCTGTTTCACCGATAACTCGAGCAACACCCAAAATAACTGCTGTGACCAAACCGGAACGCGAAGTCGGCAACACGACACGTGACGTTGTGCGCCATTCGGTACCACCAAGAGCCAATGACGCTTCGCGAAGACCGCCAGGGACAAGTCGCAGAACAACCTCAGCAGTACGAGTCACAGTCGGAAGGAAAAGTACTGAGAGTGCGAGCGAACCAGCTAAACCAGTTTGCCGATTACCAAGAGCCAAGATCCACGCTGCGTAGATAAACAAACCGGCGACAATCGAAGGAACGGCACTCATCGCGTCAACGACTGTTCGAAGAGGCTTTGCGAGTCGCCCCTTCACTTCGTTCATATAGATGGCAGTGGTAATTCCAAGTGGAACGGCGATGAGACTCGCGATACCGACTTGTTGCAGAGTGCCGATAATTGCATGAGCGCCACCACCTTCAGTGGAGTCGCTCAGAGCTCCGACATACCGCTGATCTTGACTAAAGAATTGTGGTCGGAGCGAGTGGTAGCCCTTGCCGATGACGTACAAAACGACAAGTACCAAAGGGATGATTGCCAAAGACGCACCCGTCCAAACAACCAATCGAGCGAGATGGTCCTTGGCTCTGACCGTTCCTCGAATTTCGCGTACGGCGAGCCAAGAAATTGAGATAAAAAACACGTAGCAGGTCAACAGAAAACCTAAGGCTCCAGATAGCGGAAGGATTGTTTCGTACAGCAACTGGCTGAGTGCGAAAGCAGATATTGCTGAGCCGATCATAACGGTTACATCGACGGTCTCAATTGTGCGAATGCGAATCTTTGACTCGGTGTCGGGAGTGTCGCTGATTGTCATATCGTTTGCTGACTTATTGCGGCGTAGTGCAAAGCTCATCAGAATCAAATCTCCGTCGCTGAACCAGATCGGGAGCGATTAACGACGCTCGATGCTGCTGTATTGACCAACAAAGTGATGATGAACAGGGCCAGTCCTGCTGCCATTAGGGCGCTAATTCCGGTTTCAGTTGACTCACTGAACTTGAGAGCGATCAGGGCAGCAATGCTGTTTGATCCTTGCTCAACGATGGACCACTTGGCGTCAAAGGATGGCGAGATGATGAGGGTCACGGCGATGGTCTCGCCTAATGCTCGACCAAGCCCAAGCATTGAGCCACCGATGATTCCGCCTTGACCAAATGGCAAAACAACATCGCGGACAACACCCCATCGAGTTCCACCAAGAGCCATGGCACCTTCACGTTCGCCTGGTGGCGCCTGACCAAATACCTCGCGCATCACCGAAGTACAGATCGGGATGACCATCAGAGACACGATGACGCCGGCCACGAATGTCGACGACGGGAACACGCCAAGCGACGTCCCGAAATCGTCATTCACCTTAAAAAATGGCACGAAACCAAGGTTGTCGGCGAGCCACTTTGACAGGGTGATGATTCGTGGCTGCAGGTAGAACAAGCCCCACAGGCCGTAAATTAGGCTGGGAACTGCCGCCAGTAGATCGATGGTTGCGGTGAGGAAGCGGCGAATTCGGCGCGGGGCGTACTCAGTGATGAACAACGCTGTGGCGATCGATACTGGAACGGCAATGAATAGGGCAACAAACGCGATCGAAAAGGTGTAGGGCAGAAGCGAAGCGATACCGAACGCCCCACCCATGTCGGGGGCCCACTGACTTTCGGTAATGAAGCCCCAGCCCGAAAGTCGCAAGGCATCAATTCCTCGAAACAATAAAAAGCCGCCGATGAGCGCCATAACAAGGAATACGAACGAGCCAGACACTGCTGCAATCGATCGATACACCTGGTCAACGCGATTTCTGCGAACGACGGGGTTGATGCGAACTTCCGAATCGTTGGGGGGAGAAGGTGATTCTTTGATCTCATCAACCTGTAATGACTTCGGCACTTTCACAGCATTCAGGCGCCTTGTGTCATTGGTCTGAAGTAAAGGTGAATAACAGTTGAACAGCAGAGCAAGTTTTATTGATCCTGATTTCAGAAAGATCGCGCGAGCCCTATCTTAAAAACGGGTCGATCTCTCGTCGATTTAATGTCGAGACAAATTGTTTGACGCCAATCTTGAGTGAATGGGAAATTTGACGTGACCGAAGTTTCAATATCACTTCCCCAGATAAGAGATCGCCTACGCCGCGCCTGTGCGTTGACGTTGGCCATTTTTTCTTTGGCGACTCTCGCTTCGTTTGGTGCGGCCGATTCAGCCTCAGCTGAACCCGCCCCCCGAAGTCCAGTGACGGTATCAGGGACTGAAGGTCGCTCGGCAACCGTTTCTCCGGGCGTTGATTTGTCGAACGAAGTGATCAATATCTCCTGGTCTGGCTTCAGACCGACGACGCAACAAAATATCTACACAGTCATCATCTTGCAGTGCAAAGCGAATCCAGTTTCGCTTGCAGACTGTTTTTCGGCTGAGCCATTCCCAGATCTAGCAAACGGAAACCGACTTTTGGACTCCACAGCCGCTGATGGAACTGGGTCTGCGCAGTTTGAGGTTCGCCCGGCGAGCAACCTTCCTCAATTGGGATGTTCAGCAACCAACCCCTGTTCTATTTTGGTTTATGAAAACGATGCACTGCCGATTCAGACGGGCAGTTTGCCAGATGCACGCGTGGTGATCCCCATCACTTTCGCACCCTCGCAAGCCGACTGCCCAACCATCACCGACTTCGACGTTCGAGTTGACGGGTCGGCCACTTCAGCAAGTCTCTTCTACTCGTGGGCAGCCCGCATCTGCCAAGGTGACTCATCAGTAGTTCTCGATTACACCGAGACCTCAAGTACAACCGGTCGTGAAAACTTCTTGTCGGGACTGATTGACTTTGGTGTTACTGCTTTGCCGGCAACCGAAGAAGAACTATCGCATCACCCCGATCATCGCGAATATTCATATGCTCCGGTGGCGGCGAGTGCGGTGGTCGTTGCGTACAACTTGACTGACCCTTTTACAGGCTTACGAGTTGAGAATCTGGTGGTATCGCCGCGGTTAGTTGCCCGTTTAGTAACGAACAGTTCTGTCGAGACATTTGTTCGTGATCGAGAATTGCTCAACATCAACCCGACGGTCCGTTTTCCAACCAACGGGGTGAACCCGATTCTGGTTCGAGCCGAACGAAATGCTGCAACGACGATTTTGACGTCGTGGATGAGTGCCGACCCCGAAGCGCAGAAATTTTTGGCTAACACTGACACTTGGCGAGTCGCGCTTAACTCTTCGTATGTTGGTTACCCGTATCCACGTGATTTGTTTGAGCTCGTTGATACTGATCCCCGTTATTTGCCACGACAAGGGCAGAAGAACATTGCGACCCGCATGTTCTACGGCGTGTCACCGACTGGCACACAGGCCGAAGTCACGAGTGCTCGCGGAGTTATCGGCATCGTCGACCTTCCGACTGCCAAAAGATTCGGGCTCCAGGTTGCGGGTTTACTGAAGCCTGACGGAACAGTCGTTCAAGTGACGGACGATTCAATTTTGCGTGGTATTGCCGATGCCGAACTAAGTGCTGCCGGAACCTTGGTGGCCGACCCGACTCCAGAAGACCCGTTGGCGTATCCGATGATCAAAGTTGATTACGCCATGGTTCCAAAAACCTTTGACGTAGAAAAAAAGATTACCGATGTTCGTACGGTGTTGAGTTATGCAGTTGGTGAAGGTCAAAACCTGCTCCCGGCGGGATATGTCACCCTTCCCGATTCGATGCGGGCTGAAACACTTAAAATTGTTGAAGCAATAGGTGTTCCGGCAACTACAACCACAACCACAACTATTGCGCTACAGGTCGTGACAGTTCCGACGACTCGACCTCGATCGACGGTGCCGCCAACAACCGATGCACCGACAACGACGACGAGCACAACAACGACGACGTCAACCACAACGACAACAACTCAACCAGCCCCGATCACAGTGCCTGAGGCGAAACTGTCAGATGATTTTTCTGGTCAGCGAAGTTCATCAGGACTGATGCTTGGGTTAGGTGGATTGTCTGGTGCGGTCATTCTCGGAACTGCGCCGTGGCGAAAACTGAATACTCGACGTAGGAAGGTTGTGTCATGAGTGAGGTTAAGTCTGATACAACAATTGTTTTGCCGATTGACCAAGTTGATGAGGTAGCAACAGGCTCTACTGACGATGCCAAATCTAAATCAAAAAAGAATTTTGCGTTATCAATTCCGGTAGTTCGCCGTTTCGCAATAGTGATCTTCATGTTGGCATTCGGTTCGTTGATGTTCAATCAACTTCTAGGGCCTTTGGTCCACGATCGTGCTGCAACAGCGTTAGAGCAACGTTTGTCTTCAGATCTTCTGAACGGCGTGGCGCCCGTCTCGTATCCAATTTCAGTCGGTACACCGATCGGATTAATTGAAGTGCCGAATCATGATGTACGCGCTGTTGTGGTCGAGGGATCAAAGGCCGAGCAATTGGCGCAGGCTTCTGGTCATCTGATTGGTTCGGCGTTACCAGGTCAGCCTGGGGTTTCGGCAATTCTAGGTCGCAGCCAAACATACGGGGCCGAATTCAAAAATCTTGACCAACTGAAAGTTGGCGATGAAGTAGTTGTGACCACCGGACAAGGCGTGCACACCTACGAAGTGATTGACATCACAGTCCGTTCAGCGCGCGATGCTGCAGCATTCCAGGGCGAAGGACACATGTTGATCTTGACAACTGTAGTTGATTCTTCTGATCGACTCGTGGTGCGGGCCACTCTTACTTCACCAGTTTTACCTGCTGGCCAAGCAACCGATCATCAGACGACACTTGACGAACTGGGATTAGCCGGCGACTCATCATCGTGGTCAGATTTAGCGTTATGGATGTCGTTAGCGGCGTTGTTGGCTGCAGGCTTTCCGATGATTGTCAATCTGGTTGGGCGCCGAGTCGGGTGGTTGCTGGTTTCTCCGATTGCAATGTGGCTGACTTTCGAAGTTTGGACTGTTATCTCGTTGATGAGCCCGAGTGCTTGGTGAACCCGAAGGGTTTTGTTTCCAATTGCACAGACACTGTTCACCTGTAGGAAAGGTTGCTCATATTGCACGTTCACGTTGTTGTTCCAAGATGAAGCGTCAAAATTTTTGACCACTTCAACGATAGGAGAAAGACGTGAAGAAATTGCTCAGCTCAGCAGTGGCAATTGCCTCTGTGATTGGCGTGTGCGCCCTGCCCTCGCAAGTATCGGCCGGTGCCGATAGCTCGACTGGAGACATCCTCGGGATCGCCGGTTCGGACACCACCACGTTTGTGATGGACGCATTGGCGTCTGCTCACAACACAAGTTCTAGGTATAACCCGAATAAAGACCGCGCCGTGAACATTCCGCCGTTGGTTGCTGCCAACCCGAATGTTGAACTTGGCGAGTCAACGGCGACTGCAGCGAATAAGGCGTGGCTTGCGGCTGCTCGCTCGACCTGGCCCGGCGGCATGGTTTTGCCGGCTGACAACGACTGCAAGGTGAACATGGTGTTTGGTGGTTACGGTTCGCGCGACGGTATTGGTGCTACGGCAGACGGTGACACGGCGGACGGCACTATTGTTGCAGGTTTGGCTCCCGAAGGTGGAACTGCGGTGACAGCTGACTTGAACGGCGACGCCGACACCACGGACGTCGGTGAAACTTGGTACCTCGGTATCGTGCCGCCGAACGGATCGAGTAACGGTCGTGGTGCGGTCGAAGGAACTGCCCAAAACGGCGTTACCTATAACGGCACTTCCTCGCCTGGCGCCGCCGCCACTTCGGCATGTATCGACATTGCACGTTCGTCGTCGCGATCGACGAGCACCAAACTCGAAGGCTGGGCTTTCGCGCTTGACGCAATTGACTGGACCTACTTCAGCGGCAACGACCACGGAGTAGCACAGACCGGTCTTACCAAGGCGCAACTGAAGAAGATCTACACCTGCTTTGCGGGAACAAAGGTTGATCCAAATAGCAGTAATACCGCCGACCAGGTTGGCGATCGAATCCCCGGTTACCCAGAGTTTTCACTGTGGGGCGATGTCACTGGAAACCTCACTGACACCGATCCAATCAAGGCGTACCGCGTGCAGTTGGGATCTGGAACTGGATCCGACGTGGCAACAACTCTGATCGGCCATACGTCAAACAATGACGTTGATTTCTTGGCTGGTTGCGACACTGTCGCAAACAACACCGACGGTAACGCCGCTACGGCCTTTACCCCTTTCACACAGGTGCAAGAGCACGACTGTCGTAACGTTTCTGACGCAGCAAAGCCTGATGCGATTTGCTTCTACGGTTACAGCCGTTGGGTGATTCAAGCCAAGGCTCTCGAGACCGACAAGCGCAACGGTGCAGTTTTCGGAAAGTTTGCCAACACTGGCGACTTGAAGCGTCCGTCGTTCAGCAGCATCAATGAGACAGCGTCGAAGTTCGAAGGAACCCGTTTGGTGTACAACTACGTCGGCCTTAATTCGGCCACCGGATCGGTGTACCCCCGCATTGAAGACTCGCGTCGTTTCGTTGGCGTGTCGGCGCAACCAGCAGGTTGTTCCGATGGTATTGAAGGTGGTTCCGACGACTGCAACTTCGACGGTGACAAAGTCGATACCGGCGTGACCGTTGGTGGCGTACCTGGCTTCATCTGTGGTGACCTGACCGCTCGCAAGATCATTGCGACCTACGGTTTGAAGCCACTTCCTTTGGCTGCGACCGACCCGACGGGTGTCGGTGCCACGGGCTCGTCCTACTGCCGTTTCAACAAGGCACTCTGATCCATCAGTTTGACCATCAACCTTAAGGAGGACTGATGAAAAAGAGTTTGAGTTATTTAGCTTTGGTAGGAATCGTGGCCTCGTTTGGGGCGGGTGCGGTTGGTTCCGCACCCGCTTCGGCGGCCACGCTCAGTAATGCAACCCGCCTAGTGCTTGACACAACTGGTGGAGACCCCAATGGCGGAATCGGCGAAGCCGGTATCGGTGACGCTGGCGGTGTTTCAACAACGTTGACAGCGTCGGGTACTCGTTGGACTGTGTTTGAATCACTGTCGAGCGACATCGTCGCAGGCGATACCAACGGTGCTTCTGACGTATTCGTTACCAACGGCACAACGGTCACCAGGCTCAGTGTTTCGGCCAACGGGGATCAGGGCGCTTCAGGTTTGAACAGCTACGACCCAGAGATTTGTTCAACGGGCCGCAAGGTGGCGTACGTAACCGAAAACGACTTTGACATTTCCGACGTTGGCTATAGTGATGTTTATGTGATTGACCGTGATGCCGATGTCGACGGCATCATGGACGAGTTTTCACAGGTGGTTAACGCTTTAGCTACGCCACCAGTTTTATTGGCGGGAGTCACAATATCACTTGTGAGTGTTTCGTACGACTCAGAATTTCAGGAGAATATCCCCGAGAGTAACGGTGCGTATTCACCTCGATTTAGCAGTGATTGTACGAAAATCGCTTTTGTGACCGAAACGGGCTTCAATGCCGAAGACTCGAACTTCCTTCCCGACGTGTACATGAACACGCTCGGAAGCGCGGAGACTCCTGCAATATGGGTCAGTGAGCCTGCCGATGGTGGTGACGGTGGTGGTTATCTGCCCGCACTGAACGCTGACGGTGCCAAGGTGACCTTCGTGACTGAAGCTACTGACGTTGTGTTTTCGGGCGGAACGCTCGGTGGACTAGTTGTGAGCACAGTTGGATCGACTGGAGTCACGGCAGCGGCGTACGCCAGCGTGAAGCCAAACGGCAATCCATCAACTGGTCAGATTGATACCGAGTACGCACCTGCGATCTCGGCTGATGGCAAGTGCATCGCGTTCAAGTCAACTCAAGGCGTTGACTTGTTGGCAGGCAATACCGGTCCCGCAGAAGGAATCTTCTTGTGGGATAACCGGGGTGTAAACCCGGTGGTTAGCTTGATCAGCAAGATCACCACCGGGCAAGCTGCCACATCAGCAACAGCCCCTCGAATCTCGGATGACTGCAGCTTTATTGCCTACGAATCAAACGACGAGTTCATCACGGCGACTGACAACAACAACAAGCTAGACGTGTTTTTGTACGACGTCGATAACGGAACAACTCAGTTGATTTCGTCAAATGCTGCTGGTAACTCAGCCGATGCAAACAGCTCATTGGCCGCACTTGACTACGACCCGACTACTGGTCAGGGTTTTGTCATGATTACCTCAGGAGCAAGCAACATTCGTGGAGCAGCTGGTGGTAACGCTGACCTCGACGTGTTCTCGGTGCCGTTCACTGCAGAAATTGGTGGCTTGACTGCACTGTCAGCTCCGGCTCGTTTGCTCGATACTCGTACATCAGGTACCAAGGTCGGTAAGACCGACGGAACCGGAACACCATACGAGTTGACAGTGGCCGGCGTCAGTGGCGTCCCGAGCACCGGTGTTGCTGCAGTTGCAATGAACGTGACAGTGGTTGATGGTGAAGCAACTGATGTCGGCGGTTACGTGACCGTGTACCCATGTGGTACTCGTCCGAACTCGTCGAACCTCAACTTCGTCAACGGCCAGACCGTTCCGAACGCAGTTGTGGCGCCCGTGTCATCTGGTGGCAAAGTGTGCTTCTACGTGTATGGCAAGGCTCACTTGCTTGCTGACGTGTCGGGTTACTTCACTGCTGGATTCTCGGCATTGTCGGCACCAACACGTTTGCTCGACACTCGTGGCTCTGGAAACAAGGTCGGTAAGACCGATGGATCTGGTATCGCATACGAGTTGACAGTTGCTGGTGGAAATGGTTTGCCAGCCGCAGGTTCATTGAGCACTGTGGCGATGAACGTCACTGTGGTTGACGGCAAGGCAACTGATGTTGGCGGATATGTGACTGTGTACCCATGTGGTACTCGTCCGAACTCGTCGAACCTCAACTTCGTCAACGGCCAGACCGTTCCGAACGCTGTCATTGCCTCGGTGTCATCTGCTGGAAAAGTGTGCTTCTACGTTTATGGCGAAGCACACATCTTGGCTGACGTCTCGGGTTACTTTGATAGCTCACTCACCGCATTGTCTGCACCGGCTCGTTTGCTCGACACTCGCGGCTCTGGAAACAAGGTCGGTAAGACCGATGGATCCGGTATTGCATACGAGTTGACAGTTGCTGGTGCAAGTGGTTTGCCAGCTGCTAGTTCGTTGAGCAACGTTGCCTTAAACGTGACAGTCGTTGATGGTGAAGCAACTGATGTTGGCGGTTACGTGACTGTGTACCCATGTGGTACTCGTCCAAACTCGTCGAACCTCAACTTCGTCAACGGCCAGACCGTTCCGAACGCAGTGATTGCTTCAGTCTCGGCTGCTGGCAAGGTGTGCTTCTACGTGTACGGCAAGGCTCACTTGCTCGTGGACGCAGCTGGCTACTTCGGCTAAGCAACGCACTAGTTAAAACAAAATCCCCCTCGGCATCTGGTCTAGACCAGGAGCCGGGGGGGATTTTTAGTATCTGGAATTTGATTACTAAATGAAACGGTTATTTAGCTCTCAGTAATTGCGATCGATTCGATCGTGATCTCTGTGAGCGGCGGAACACCATTCGATGACGGATCGTCGTTGCCAGCAGCGTCAAGCGCAACCACGGTTGAATCAAGACCATCAGTGACTTGACCGAACAACGTGTAGTTAGGTGGCAACGAAACACCCTGATCGCCAGTGATCACAAAAAACTGACTGCCGTTGGTATTTGCGCCAGAGTTAGCCATGGCCAGCGAGCCAATCTTGTATTCGCCCGCGGCTGGAAATTCGTCAGCGAACTTGTAGCCAGGTCCGCCCGAACCAGTTGCCGTGGGGTCGCCACACTGCACCATGAAGCCCGGAATGGCCCGGTGACACGTGGTGCCATCGAAATACTTGTTGCGAGCGAGGCTTACAAAGTTGTTCACGGCGCCAGGAGCCTTCGCAGCATCAAGCACTGCCGAGTACGTACCCATGTTGGTCGTGACGACTGCGGTGTAGGTCTTGGTGGGGTCGATACATAGTGCGAATGAATCGTCGAAGTCTTGGGTTTGTGTGGCAGCACCTTCGGCCGGTGGGCACTCAGTGGTTCCGTAGGCGAAGTCTGCAGGTGCGGTGGTGTCGCCAGCGACTGTCGTGCTGGCAGACGCATCATCAGTTGACGTGACAGGCGATGCATTGTCAGTTGAGTCGTCATCGGTCAGAAATGCGATGCCGAAGAACAAGGCCAAGATGATGACGATGGCTCCGACAATGCGAATTGTCGTCTTGGTCGTCTTCTGGCGCTTGGCAGCGGTCTCTTGAGCCTGACGGCCCATCTCGCGGTTCATTTTTTTACGTTCACGTTTTGCTGTTCCCATAGTGGGGGAAGGCTAACGGGGCAGAGGCCTGCCCTGCAGGTCAAGAATGGTGACGGTTAGGTAAACAACCTGATCTCAGCGCTGTAAAGAGGTAGCCTGCAACCCTTGTGGCACTCATTGTCCAAAAATACGGAGGCACTTCGGTAGCCGACCCTGAACGTATTCGTGCCGTGGCCGAACATGTGGCCTACACGAAGCGTCATGGCAATGATGTGGTCGTCGTGGTGTCGGCCATGGGTAAGTCGACCGACAACCTGATCAAGCTCGCCAATGAAGTCTCATCTGTCCAGCCAGATCGCGAACTCGACATGTTGCTCACTACTGGCGAGCGCATCTCGATGACTCTTGTCTGTATGGCTCTGGCCGGAGTTGGCATCGACGCCATCAGTTTCACGGGCAGTCAAGTCGGCATCATCACCGACACTGTGCACACCAAGGCCAAGATTCTTGAAATCAAGGGCGATCGTGTCCGCGAGGCTTTGGCCCAGGGCAAAGTCTGTGTTGTCGCCGGCTTTCAGGGCGTCAGTACCGACAAAGAAATCACCACCCTTGGTCGTGGTGGTTCAGACACCACCGCGGTTGCACTTGCTGCCGCGCTTGGTGCCGATAGTTGCGAGATTTACACCGATGTCACGGGTGTCTTTAGCGCCGACCCACGCATTGTCCCGCAGGCTCGCAAACTGCAACACATCAACTTTGATGAAATGCTCGAAATGGCTGGCGCTGGTAGCAAAGTATTGGCACTGCGTTCAGTTGAATTTGCTCGTAATCACAATGTCCCGATTCAAGTGCGTTCCAGTTTCACCTGGGAACCTGGCACTTGGGTCACTAGTCAGGAGCCTTCGATGGAAGATCCCATTATCTCTGGTGTTGTCACCGATACCAGTGAAGCCAAAGTCACTGTGCGCAAGGTGCCCGATCGTCCCGGTATTTCTGCTGCGTTGTTTGAACAACTTGCCGAGTCAAACGTGAACGTCGACATGATCGTGCAGAACACTTCAACTGACGGCAACACCGACATCAGTTTCACTGTGCCCAAGGCCGACATGAAGGTCGCTCAAGGAATCGTTGAATCGGTTGCCAAAGAAATTGGTGCTGCTGGCATTGCGCAAGACGACCTAATCGCCAAGATTTCATTGGTCGGTGCTGGCATGAAAACCAGCCCGGGTATTGCCGCCAAGATGTTCCGCACACTTGCCGACAACGGCGTCAACATTCAAATGATTTCCACATCGACTATTCGTATCTCAGTTGTTATCGCTTCGGCCGATCTTGAAAAAGCCGCCCGTTCATTGCACACCGCATTTGGTCTCGACAGTGGTCAGTCATATAGCGCTCCGTTGCCCGAGCGGAAATAATTCGTGTCTCGCGCTCGTCGTCGCCAACATGTGCCGTGGAATGCAGCCGGTCGTGCTTCTGAAACTCAAGGTGATGGCGACAGTGTTGTGCGCGACACTGGCTGGGTCTTTAACAACGAAACCGGTCAGCAACTGACTCTTGCCGAATTTGTGAATTCGGGTGAACAAGAAGTTGGTGCGTACCTGCAGTATTTCGGATTCTTGCCCGAAGAAAATGTGCAACGTTCGTTAGTCGAAATCGGTGCGGGCATTGGTCGCATGACTGCAGGTTTTACACAGCGTTTCAAATCGGTTGTTGCCTGCGATCTTGATGCAGCGTTTCTTGAACGTTGTCGCGAAACAGTCGGCAAGTTTGGTGTTCCCGAACATTTGTCAACATCACATGTTGCCGATGGCAAGACGTTGGCGTTGCCCGATGCATCGACCGACATAGTGTTTAGTTACATCACCTTGCAGCACTGCGAAAGCGCTGACGCATTAGCCCTCACCGAAGAAGCCCTGCGCGTCGTGAAGCCAGGCGGATATGTGGTGTTGAACTATCGCACTTGGGTCGCTGCCGACTTGTTGTTGTTTCCCGCCGGTGTTGTCACGCGAGCCCTCTGGCGCGTGCCCACCATTGGCGCATGGTTGGCTCGGCAACGTTGGTCAACCCGTCTTGGTTGGCAAGCCAATCGCCTGGCCCCCAAAGTGGTGCTCGATCACCTCGCACGCAAGAACATCGAATTGTTGAATCCCACTTTGTGGTTTAGCCATCATCGTCGCGTCGGCGGAGTTGAAGGCATTCCGCAGTGCACTTTTGTTGGCGTGAACGCCAGCCATTGGTGGTTAATTGCCCGTCGGGCGGCGTGACCAGCCCGTTAGCCTTGCGTCTTATGCGTATAGGAGTAGTAGGAGCAACCGGCCAAGTAGGAAGCGTGATGCGCACCTTGTTGGACGAGCGCAATTTCCCGATTGATGAAATTCGATTCTTCGCTTCGGCCCGTTCGGCCGGAACCACCCTTCCGTGGAAGGGCGGCGAAATCACCGTTGAAGATGCCGCGACTGCCGACCCTTCTGGGTTAGACATTGCCCTGTTTTCATCGGGTGCCACATCGTCACGTGAACTCGCACCGCGCTTCGCGGCTGCTGGCGTGATCGTGATCGACAACTCGTCGGCTTGGCGTATGGACCCCGAAGTTCCGCTTGTTGTGAGCGAAGTGAACCCTGAAGAAATTCGCAATGCGCCCAAAGGCATCATTGCTAATCCCAACTGCACCACGATGGCAGCAATGCCCGTGTTGAAAGTGTTGCACGATGAAGCTGGTCTCAATCGTTTGATCGTGAGTACGTATCAAGCAGTGTCGGGCGGCGGACTTGCTGGCGTCGACGAACTTGATAAGCAGTCGCGTGAAGTTGCTGACAATGCACGTGAGCTGACGTACGACGGTGAAGCGGTTGTCTATCCGGCGCCAAGTAAATTCACCAAGCCGATCGCTTTCAACGTGTTGCCATTCGCCGGCAAGTACACCGACGACGATTCTTTTGAGACTGACGAAGAGCAGAAATTACGCAATGAAAGTCGCAAGATTTTGGCGATTCCGAACTTGCGCGTTTCAGGAACTTGCGTGCGTGTTCCGGTGTATACCGGTCACTCATTAAGCATCAATGTCGAATTTGATCGACCAATTTCGGTGGCCCGTGCGAAAGAACTTTTGTCGTCAGCACCTGGTGTTGTGTACACCGATGTGCCGACACCGCTTGAAGCTGCTGGCAAAGACCCGAGTTTTGTTGGTCGAATTCGTCAAGACTTGTCTCTTGACGATGGTCGTGGCTTGGTGTTGTTTGTGAGCAACGACAACTTGCGCAAGGGTGCTGCATTAAACGCAGTACAGATTGCTGAACTGTTTCTCTAAAGATCAGTTAGCAAGCACAGGGCAGAGCCGCGCATCGCGGACAGCCGTTGGCGTAACGCTCAATGCATTCAGATAAGTTGACGCCCATTTGATTGGCAAGCGTTGCTACCCACGCCAACACATCACCGAATTCGTGTTCTTGTTGGGCTTTGGTTCCTTTGCGCACGGCTTGAGCCAACTCGCCAATTTCTTCGGCCAACCAGGCAACAGTTGAGGGCACGCCACGGGCACGATCGCGATCGCCGTAGGTACGTTCGATGACATCTTGAAGTTGCGCAATATCCACGGGATCACCGTAGAGCGAAATGAGCCGATAAATGGCACATCCCCCGCCGAAGCGGGGGATGTGTGCTGGTCGGGGTGAGAGGATTTGAACCTCCGGCCTCCACGTCCCGAACGTGGCGCGCTAGCCAAGCTGCGCTACACCCCGATGGTGCAGGAAACGAGCCTATAGGGAATGGGCAGTTTCCCCTAATTGCTCACTCGGGATTTGGCGGTCGTTCTCCCAATCCCCGTTTAGTCTGAGCCAAGAGAATTGCGAGGGGGCAACGATGAATCTGAAGTTTTTGCGAAGGTTCAATGCTGGTGTTTTGGCCGTGGGTTTACTCGTCGGATGCGGCGGTGCTGCGAGTACCGGCGACATGGGTTCGACCACGATTTCGGAAGTGCCGATCACCGAAGCGGCCACGACCTCGGTCGAGATCCCGACGACAACCGCAGTAGTCGACGCACGACCGGCTTGTTTGATGTCTGCCGTTGATCCCAATCAGGTAAATCCCATTGGACAGACCGCTGAAGATCTACAAGTCATCGAGTGCATTGGTGATTGGATGATCACACAGAATCCCGACTGCGGCGAATGTGAAGGTATGACTCCACTGCACATTGAAGACAACGTATGGAAAATGTACGACCCGATGTATATCTACTGCTACTCGGTTCCAGATGATTACGGCCCCGACCCTGAAGGCGCAACAATCGCCGAGAGTTTCATTATGACCACAATTCAAATAGCCGTATCGGGCTATGCGTGTGATGAAACCAATAAGGGATATCACCCCGAAAGTGCCGCCGATCAATTGCTGTACGGCGACATTGGTCCTCGAGTGTCTGCGTTACAAGAAGCACTCACTGCTGCAGGGTTTCTTGAAGATTCTGCCGACGGCGAATACGGTCCAGCAACGATTAAAGCGGTGATGAACTTTCAGTATTCGCAGAATGTCCCAGTAGATGGAATCGCTGGACCAAACACCCACGAGTTGTTGGGCATCACATACCCGTAATCAGTTGGCAGTTGCGACTTCAACTTCTGCAGCAGCGACTTCTTCAACGATTTCTTCAACGACCGGTTCGTCGATTGCGGGGATTCCTTCAGCGAAGCAACCTCCGGCAGCGATGGCCTTGCTCGCACGGCGTAGTCGCAATGCATCAAGAGGTTTTACTAACCAACCGTCGGCGCCACTTCGACGGGCCATGTGTAGATCGGCTTGCCGATCAAGCAACATCAAGATCGGAACATGAGGCAACGTACCGCCACTTTCGTCGAGACGTAAATCCATGGTGACTGCAATGCCACCCATGGTGCCGATCTGTAAATCAAGAATCACCAGATCGGGGGTACGGGCCTTAACGACCCCAACGACCGAGCGTCCGTCGCGACAATGGGTGAAAGTTGTTTCGGGACCGCCAAGGGCGGCGACGACTTCGTCGACCAGCCAGTCAGCATCGGTAGCCAGGATCACATGCACGTCTGAAACGCTACCTCGTGGGCGTGCTGGCGACGAGATCCCGCCCCAAATCGGCGATGGCATCAAGATCGTGCACGTCGGTGGCCCGCTGGTACAGACGAACTACAAGCGCCGACCCCACTGAATCGAGCAGTGGCTTCAAGGTGGCTTCTTCGGCCTGCACAATGCGGCGTACATGAGCCAGATTGCTGTGCAGGGCAGCTAAATCGGTGTCGCCATCTTGTGTGGCTTTGCGAGCCGCGGTGGTCGATGAGGTGGCCGAACCTTTGCCAAATTTTGGCTGTAGTCGGTTGATGATCAATCCGGTCACCGGGGTGCCCACTCGCGCGAGTTCATCGGTGAAAAAGATCGCCTCGCGAATGGTGTCGTGATGTGCCGAAGCCACCACAACATATTTGCTGTCGGTTGACTTCAGTAAAGTTTGCACGGCAAGGGCGCGCTGACGAAAACCTTCTTCAATTCCGTCGAAGGCTTGAAAGAAGTTGATCGCGTCGGCCAACACGTCGGCACCAATGACGCGACCGATTGTTTTCAAAATTGGTTGAGCCGCAAAGTTCAGAACTCGAAGTCCGCCGCGAGCGGGCATCACTAACCAGCGATACACGCGGTGGTCTAAAAAGTTCATCAACTTTTGTGGTGCCTCGAGAAAATCAAGAGCTTCGCGAGTTGGGGGAGTATCAACAATGACGAGATCAAATCGATCATCGTTAAACAATTCATAAAGTTTTTCGGCCGCCATATATTCTTGGCTACCCGATAGACGACTCGCGATATTGCTATAGAACGGGTTTGTCAAAATCGCCTGTTCTTGTTGCTTATCTCGCGACTGTTGACGAATGACTTCATCAAATGTGGCGCGAGCATCGAGCATCATTGCCCACAACTCACCCGAACATTCGTGTTCGACCCGTGAAGGTTCATTGCTGAGTTCAGATAACCCAAGTGCGTCAGCCAAACGTTTTGCTGGATCAATCGTGATCAGTACAACTCGTCGCCCAATTTCGGCCGCTTGCATTGCTAACGCGGCAGCAGTAGTTGTTTTGCCTACTCCACCCGAACCGCAGCACACCACAATGCGTGAAGTTGAAATGACGTCACGGAAATTCTTCTTACTCATGATTGAGCGCTCAATTCAACGCTCAAGGCTTGAGCCAATGTTTTGATATCGCCGGCCGATAACCCTGCACTAGCGATATGTGGCAATGAAATTGATCGTGTTGCAACAAGTTGATTGACGCGTTCAACTTCGTGAGCATGCATCGCGCAACGTGATGCTCGATAGCGCGCCGCATCACCAAGTTCGCCTTCGGGTAATCGGCCAGCGGCGACGAGGGCAGTGATTTCAGGAGCCTGATCAACTCCGTTGATCACCACTGGCCCGAAATGAACTCCAACAGTTTCGGTGAGTAGTGCGGTGGTCTCGATCAACTCATTGACGGGAGTGGTTTCGGGCAACGTCACCATGATCACCCGACATTTGTCGGGGTCGTGCAACATGGCCAACACTTCGTTGGATTGCGAGTGCAAAGGGCCACCGCTGATGGTCTTGGCCATGGCTGCGGGGGACTGCAAGAACGACATGGCGTGACCAGCGGCCGGACCATCAACGATGATCAGGTCGTGGTCGCCGTCTGGGCCAGTGAGACCAACCAAATGCTTGAGCTTGCCCAAGACCAAAAGGTCATCAATCCCGGGAGCGGCACTGGCAACCACATCCACGACCCCAGTTGACACCAGCCTTTTGGCTAATCGGGCTAGTCCCTGTGTGCCCAAGTAGTCCTCGAGGGCATCGCTTGCGGTCAACGAGCGTAACAGAATCGACCCGGTTTTTTTGGGACCAAGTCCGCTCAAAATGGTGGTGCCCTCGTAGTCAGACCCGTCGGTTGCTGACCCGCCCAGCAATTCGCTTAAACCTTGTCGCGAGTTAAGCGTCACAACTAACACTCGAAGTCCTAGATCGGCTGAGGCGCGTGCCATCGCAGCCGTTACGGTTGTCTTGCCGACACCACCCTTGCCGGCCACCACAAGCATCCGCGACATGGTGAACAGTGGGTCATTATTTTTCTTTTTCGGAGACACTCGTGCGCAGACTAGCCATCCTCTTCATCGCCGTCGGCTCCGTGCTCGGCTTTCTTGATGTGGCACATGCGTCATCGGGTACCGAACCGCCCACTCAAGAGGCAGTGACAACCAGTGCCGAAGTGACCGCGACGGACCTAGCCCCGGTTGATGTACTGCAGGTCTCTGGCCTGATTGACAACATCATCGTTGATGCGATCAGCAACGCGATCACCGATGCCGAAACCAATGGCGCGCAAGCTTTGGTTTTGCAGATCAACTCAAAGGCCTCACTCGTTGGTCGTGACACGATGCGCGACTTGTATAACCGCATTGCTAACGCAACTGTGCCAGTTGCGATTTGGGTCGGACCTTCGGGATCGAAAGCAACTGGACTTGGCGCACAACTTTTGTCGGCCGCCGATGCATCGGGGATGGCCCCCGGAACTCGTATTGGTAAGTCGGGGACACCGCTCGTTGATGGAGTTGACTTCGGCGAAGTAACCGACCAGCTCCGCACCGAGACTCTTGGCTTTCAAGATGCTCGCCGTGGTGGCGCATTGAAACTTGAAATCAGCGACGAAGGTGCACCCACTATTCGCAACATGGTCTACGCACTTGATGGTCTCACCTTCGATGGCATCACCCTCGATACCGCAGTTGAAACTCTCAACGATGATGGCAGCGTCTCCAATGACATCACCACGGTTCGTTTCCACAAACTTGGTTTATGGGCCCAGATGTTGCACACATCAGCAAGTCCGCCGGTTGCTTACTTGTTCTTAATCATCGGCCTCGCGCTGTTGATCTTTGAATTTTTCACTGCAGGTATCGGTGTGGCTGGTGTCGTTGGGGCAGCCTTGTTGTTGCTCTCGTTCTACGGTCTTGGTGAACTGCCCGAACGCAATTGGGCACTCATTTTGATGTTCCTCTCGATGTTGGCGTTCTCGGTTGATGTGCAAGTCGGCATTCCACGTTTCTGGACGGGTATCGGGCTCGTTGTGTTCACTGTTTCATCGGTATTTATGTTCCCGGTCTTTGATCAGCAATCGTTGAGCGTGTCGTGGTTGAGTTTGCTCGTTGGCGTTGGTGGCATTGCGCTCACATTCGTGTCGGGTATGCCGAGCATGACTCGCACACGCTTTGCGACGCCAACGGTTGGGCGTGAGCGTCTCATTGGCGAAGTTGGTATGGCGATTTCTGACATCAGTCCCGACGGCGCAGTGCAGATTGGTGCAGCCCGTTGGAAGGCCCGCACCAATCGCGCGACTCCCGTGAAGTCTGGTGAAATGGCCCGAGTTGTGGCTATTGACGGAATTGTTTTGCAGGTTGAACCCGAAGAGGGCGGAGCCCGCGATTACCGCGAACGCCGACCCAAAGAAGCTGCGGCGACTGAAGAAAGTTAATTCTTAGTTGAGATTGCATGAGACTTTTCGATGAGCCACTGATGCAACCGCAAGAACTGTTGCCTCACGATGGCAGTGCGTTGTATCGACCAGGTTTTTTCAACTCAGCCGACAGCGAGCGAATGTTTCGCATTGTTAACGACGAAACTCCATGGGAGGCGCGCAGCATCATTTTGTTTGGCAAAGAAGTTCCGCAACCGCGACTGGCATGTTGGTATGGAGACTTGGCGTATTCATACTCGGGAATCACTCTTGATCCGCGGCCGATGACACCGACTTTGCTTGAGATTAAACAACGTTGTGAAGAAGCGGCCTCAACTCAATTTAATTCTGTTTTGGTGAACCTCTATCGCGACGGTCAAGACTCGATGGGTTTGCACGCCGATGACGAACCCGAACTCGGAGCCGAACCAGTCATTGCATCAGTGAGTTTCGGGGCCGAGCGTAACTTTCGTCTACGGCACCGCGAGAGTAAAGAACTGCAGCAAATTTCCTTGGGATCTGGATCGTTGTTAGTGATGAGTGGTTTGTCACAAGCCTGTTGGATGCACGATGTTCCAAAGACCAAGAAATTTGTCGGACCCCGTATCAACTTGACATTTCGCTATATCAAGTCGGTCTAAATCTTCGGTCCAGCAATTCGTACATCACCGCGGCGGCGGGTCATCGCCCGAGCATCAAGTTCGCCAGCAATAGGAA
>CAMDER010000011.1 GCA_945896935.1 Bifidobacterium breve
GGTCGAGCTGATGCTGCCCAATAACGCACGGCATCAGAGCCAAACTTTTCAAACAAGTCGACGGGGGTGACGACGTTGCCCTTTGACTTTGACATTTTTTTGCGATCGGGATCGAGAATCCAACCTGACAATGCGGCATTTTTCCACGGCAATGAATCATGTTCAAAGTTTGAACGCACAACTGTGCTGAACAACCACGTACGAATGATGTCGTGTGCTTGCGGACGCAAATCCATCGGGAATATTCGTCCGAACAGATCGGCGTCATCTTCCCATTTGCCCGCGATCTGCGGCGACAAAGAAGAGGTGGCCCACGTGTCCATGACGTCGGGGTCACCGATGAAACCGTTGGGCTGATTGCGTTGATCGGCGGTGTATCCAGATGGCACATCTGTTGATGGATCGATGGGCAACATGTCTTCTGTTGGAACGATGGGCGAATCGTGCACTGTTTCACCGTCGGCATCAACTGGATACCACACCGGAACAGGAACCCCGAAATAACGTTGACGGCTAATCAGCCAGTCGCCATTGAGTCCTTCAACCCAATTTGAATAACGGTGACGCATGTGGTCGGGGTGCCACACCAAATTTTCACCACGGTTTAAGAATGTGCCGCGCAGATCGGTGTCGCGACCACCGTTGCGGATATACCACTGACGACTGGTCACGATTTCGAGAGGGCGATCACCCTTTTCAAAAAACTTGACTGGATGCATGATCGCGCGTGGCTCGCCGAGCATTGCTCCACATTCGCGCAACATCTCGACAACTTTGGTTTGTGCTTGGTTGATGAACAAGCCAGCAATTTGTTCGTACGCCGCAGTTCCACTTGGTGATTCAAGTCCGTTTGGTGGAGTAGCAATGATCCGACCATCGCGACCGATGATTGCGCGAGTTGGCAAATTAAGTTCGCGCCACCAAATGACGTCGGTGAGATCACCGAACGTACAAATCATGGCGATACCGGTGCCCTTGTCAATTTGTGCGAGTGGATGTGCAAGAACCGGGATTTCAACTCCGTACAGCGGAGTCCGAACTGTCTTGCCGAAAATTGGTTTGTAGCGATCGTCATCAGGATGAGCAACGAGTGCAACACACGCGGCCAATAAAACAGGTCGTGTGGTGTCAATGACTACATCGCCTTGACCGTCGCTACGAGCGAAAGCCACGTTGTGATATGCGCCTGGACGTTCACGATCTTCGAGTTCTGCTTGAGCAACCGCGGTTTTGAAATCGACATCCCACAGAGTCGGTGCTTCTTGCGTGTATGCCTCGCCGCGGGCCAAGTTGCGCAAGAACGCGCGTTGGCTGGCTCGGCGACTGCGGTCTTCAATTGTTGTGTAGAGATAATCCCAATCGACTGACAAGCCGAGTCGACGGAAGAGGTCTTCGAAGATCTTTTCGTCTTCATGCGTGAGTTCTTCACATAACTCAATGAAGTTGGGTCGTGAAATTGCGATGGGCTGGTGATCTTTGGGCGGGTCGCCGCGGAATGGGGGAGTGAAGCCAGGCTGATACGCGACGTTCGGGTCGCAGCGCACTCCGAAAAAGTTTTGTACGCGACGTTCGGTCGGTAAACCGTTGTCATCCCATCCCATCGGATAGAAAACCGACTTTCCAGTCATGCGTTGGTAACGAGCAATGGTGTCGGTGTGGGTGTACGAAAAGACGTGGCCCATGTGTAGCGAACCGCTGACCGTCGGTGGTGGCGTGTCGATTGAGTACACCTGATCGCGAGTTGCTGAACGATTGAAGGCGTAGACGCCCTCGTCTTGCCACCGTTGAGCCCATTCGGCTTCGATGCCGTCAAGGGTGGGCTTTTCGGGAATTTGGGTCGGATCAAATGCCGATTCGGTCACTGCCATGGGTTGCAGGTTATAGGTGTCTTGGCCGTGGGGGCGTAGGCTCGTTTTTCATGTTCAGGCTGTATGACACCGCAACTTCAGAGGTCCGCGAACTCGCTTTGCGCACCCCCGGAAAAGTCGGTATCTATTTGTGCGGCCCGACTGTGTATGGCCCACCCCACCTTGGTCATGGCCGAGCCACTTTGGTGTATGACATTTTGCGCCGCTACCTCGAGTGGTCGGGTCTTGAAGTGCGCCTGGTTTCGAATATCACCGATATCGACGACAAGATCATTGACCGCGCTATCAAAGAAGGCCGCCCGTGGGAAGAAATTACCCACAAGTGCGAAGACGTGTGGTTCAAGGCGATGGGCAAGCTGAATGTCCAGCGTCCAACCGATGTGCCGCACGCGACTGACTACGTTGAATCAATGGTTGCCATGATTGGCGAACTCATCGGCCGAGATAACGCCTATGTCACTGCAGATGGCGTGTACCTCAATGTGTTAAAGGTGCCCGATTACGGATTACTTGCGCACCAATCTCTTGACGACATGTTGTCGGGTGGTGGCGATCGCGAAGTTTTTGGTGCAGGCAACAAAAAGAATCCTGCCGACTTCGCACTATGGAAGTTCAGCAAGCCTGGCGAACCAGCATGGCAGTCACCATGGGGCGAAGGCCGACCCGGTTGGCATAGTGAATGTGTCGTGATGAGTCTCGACATTTTGGGCGAAGGCTTCGATCTCCATTGCGGTGGTATGGACCTCAAGTTCCCGCACCACGAAAACGAACGCGCTCAGGCGATTGCTCTTGGGAAGACGTTTGCCAATCACTGGATGCACAACGGTTTCGTCGTTGATACTGAAGGCGAAAAGATGTCCAAGAGTTTGGGCAATGTGGCCAATCTGCTTGATCTTGTTGAGCATTACGATCCACGCGCTTATCGCTTAGTTTTGTTGCAAACGCATTATCGCGGTCCGGTTCGTATTGGTCAAGACAATATTGATGCGTCAGTGAATGCATTGGCGGGACTTGATTCTTTTGCAGCGCGCACGTCGGCTGTTTCGCAAGCTGCCACGCCCGATGCCGAAGTCATTTCTAAGTTCTGCGAATTTATGGATAACGATCTTGACACCTCATCGGCAGTTGCATTGCTTTTTGAAACAGTTCGTCGAGCCAACGCGGCACTCGATGCCAACGATCAGAGTGCATCGTCGTTGTCGGCTGCAGTGAACGAGATTTGTCGCGCATTTGGTTTAGATCTCAAGCAAGCGTCTGATGTCCCACCAGACATCGCCGACAAGGCCTCGGCTTTAGACGCAGCTCGCGCCGCTAAAGATTTCGCCACCGCTGACGCGCTGCGGGTCGAATTAACTGCGGCTGGTTGGATTGTTGAAACGAACAAAGCAGGTACCACTGTCCGTCGTTGACGTATGGTGAAGCATCGTGTCCAAGAAGTCTGCTAATCCTCGTGAAAAAGCCGCCAAAGTCCCGTTACCGCAAGGTTTTGGCACGATTTGGCTCACTGTTGCGCTTGATCTCGTGGGCTTTGGCATCGTTGTGCCCATCTTGGGTCGTTATGCCGAGCGTTTCGGTGCAAGCGGTCTTGAGGTCGGATTGTTGTTTGCGTCGTTCTCGTTAGCGCAGTTGGTCTTTGCACCTTTGCTTGGACGTCTCTCTGATCGCATTGGACGCAAACCGGTCATCATGATTTCGTTGCTTGGTACCGCAGTTGGTTCGTTTGTGACTGGTGCGGCTGGGGCACTGTGGGTGTTGTTCCTTGGCCGCATTCTTGATGGAGCATCTGGTGCAAGTGTGGCAGTCGCTCAAGGTGCAGTCACCGACTTGGCCCCTCCATCAGAACGCCCACGTTTGTTGGGTTTGTTGGGTGCTGCATTCGGTGTTGGGTTTGTCGTTGGTCCGGCACTTGGCGGATTGGCTTCGCTCGGTGGTGAACATATTCCATTCTTTGTCGCCGGCACAGTTGCGTTGATCAATGCAATCGTGGCGTGGCGTCGATTGCCAGAAACTCGTCCAGCCGATGTGCGACAGGCCGCTCGCGATGCAGCCAAAAGTGATACCAAGGCCAAAGTGCGCTTGTGGGGACTCGCAGTTGCGGGCTTTTCCGCCATCGTTGCTTTCAGCGGATTTGAAGCAACTTTTTCGCTCCTCGCTGGTGATCGCTTTCGTTTGACCGAAGGCGGAATCGCGGCGATATTCGTTGGCGTCGGGGTTGTGTTGGTAGCGGTGCAAGGTGGTTTGATTCGACCCATTAACGCCAAGCTCGGAACGCAGCGTTCGTTGCAAGTGGGGCTCGTGCTGAACAGCGCGGGTTTGATTGTGTTGTCAGCGGCTGAAAATTGGACGCTCTTAATTGTGGCTTTGGCGTTATTGACGGTTGGTCAAGGTTTAGTCACACCCAACTTGTCGTCGCTGGTGTCGGGTCGTGTTCCTGATCATCGTCGTGGCGAGGCCCTTGGTTTTCAACAAGGCGTGAACGCATTTGGGCGTGTTGCTGGCCCTGCCATCGCTGGTGTGTTGTATGACCACGTATCAATTGGTTCGCCGTATCTAGTTGGCGGAGCGCTGTGCGGAGTCGCCTTGGCTGTTATTTCTTCAAAGAAATAACGAACTGATTAGCGGTATTCAGTAAATGTGCGCACGGTGGTAAATACGCCATCTAATGCAGCAAACACTGGGGTACTTGCCACCAGTTTTTCTTGATCGCCATACAGGCGAATACGCCCGGTAATAAAGGCTTGTTGAGCGTTCAACTTGTCGGTCGCAACTGCTGTGGCTGTTTCCCAATCTTGTTCAAAACGCACGTCTTCGGGAAAGGCGGCACCAGCACCAAAAGTTGCTCGACCATCGGCAACTTGTAGGTGATACGTGACATCGCCTTCGGGTCCACCGGTAACGGTTTGAGTAATGCCGACAGCGTGATCGCCGGCAACCGCTGCCATTGCTTCATTGGCTGCCACAGCCTTGGTGAGAGCGTCGATCCACTCGAGGCTCAAATAGCGAACGGCGTTATTACTCATAGCGTTTAGTCTGCCAGCGAAATTCGTTACTTGCGATTGGCGCGACGGTGGCGAAGTATTTCAATCAGCATCGGTAAAACCGAAATGAGGACGATGAGAATGAGGGCAACTTCGATATTGCTCTCAATCCACGACACTTCACCCAAGAAGTATCCAAGTGTGGTGATACCGATTCCCCAGAGAGCTCCACCGATGATGTTGTACATCACAAAAGTGCGATAGTTCATCTTGCCGACGCCGGCGACGATGGGTGCAAAGGTGCGTACGATCGGGACGAAACGTGCCATCACGATGGTTTTTGAACCATGCTTTTCAAAAAATGCGTGGGCTTTCTCAATATTTTTTGGTTTGAAGAGTCGGCTTTGAGGCCGATCAAACAAACTTGGGCCAACCTTGCGTCCAAAGAGATAACCAACTTGGTCGCCGGCTACTGCTGCTACAAAAGTGACGAGAGCAACTATCGGTAGTGCGGGGAGAACATTGCCCCCGGCGGAGGAAGAAAGAAAACCAGCGATAAAAAGCAACGAATCACCAGGGAGAAAAAACCCAATGAGTAATCCGGATTCGGCGAACACAATGGCGGCCAAAAGAGCGAGACCACCCTTGTCAAGCCAGGACTCAATATCAAACAACGCAAGCATGCAACGACCTTACTTGCCGCTACATCGGTATGACCGTTCTACATATCTTGATCAACACAAGAGGCGCCCTTGCGGGCGCCTCTTGTGCAGTTCTATGAATACAACTGGTCAGTGAGCAGCAGCTGTCTCTTTGCTGAGAGCAGCGATGCCGTCAGTACGACGACCTGAGAAGATCAGCGATCCAATGATGACCACGAGAGCTACTCCAGCGATCACATAACGCGAACCATTGTCTGCCTGCGTGATGATTGCCGGGAGAATCAGCAAGGACACCAAGTTCATGACCTTGATCAGCGGGTTCAACGCCGGACCAGCCGTGTCCTTGAACGGATCGCCGACAGTGTCACCAATGACGGCAGCCTTATGGGATTCGCTGCCCTTGCCACCGTACTTACCATCTTCGATGTATTTCTTGGCATTATCCCAAGCACCACCAGCATTGCTGAGGTAGTTGGCCATCAACTGACCAACCAAGATAACTGCGGCCAAGAATGCGCCGAGAGCTTTCCAGTCAATGCCGAAGCCGACCACAACGGGAGCTAGCACTGCCAACAGAGCTGGTGTGGTGAGTTCGCGCAATGACGCCTTGGTGCAGATGTCGATGACGGGGCCGTAGTCAGGCTGCTTGGTGCCGGCCATGATGCCGCCATCAGCAAACTGATTACGCACTTCTTGAACAACAACCCCAGCGGTGCGACCAACGGCGCGAATTGCCAATGCCGAGAACAAGAACGGAATGGATCCACCGATCAGCAGACCGATGAATACCTTGGGCTCGGCCACGTTGATTGCCAACTCAGGCAGTTTGAACACGCCGTCGGCAAGGTTTGTGACTCCGTCAACAAGCGGCTCGCCCAATTTGTCCTTCAAGTTTGCACCAGCGGTTTCGATGTATGAAGCAAACAAAGCCACGGCAGCAATAACAGCAGAGCCGATGGCAAAGCCTTTGGTCACTGCCTTAGTGGTGTTGCCGACAGCGTCAAGTGCAACCATGATCTTTGCTGGTTCACCGTGGAATTCGCCAGACATTTCAGCGATTCCAGCAGCGTTGTCACTGACTGGACCAAAGGTGTCCTCAGAAACAATGACTCCGGTGGTGGCCAACATTCCCATGCCGCACAAGGCGACAAGGTAGAAGCTGAAAGTCAGGTTTCCGCCACCAAGACCGATCGCTGCGCCGATGGCGATAGCGATGGCGATCACGGCGTACACAGAACTCTCAAGTCCGTAGGCGGTACCCGACAAAACAACAGTGGCAGGACCAGTTTGTGATGATTCAGCGATTTCTTGCACTGGTCGGTAATGCGTGCTGGTGTAGTACTCGGTCAGACGACTAACCAACTGCGCCAGGATTAAACCAATTGCCACAGCACCAAAAACGCGCCATCCAGCGTCACTCAAGAGGCGAACTTTTTCTTCGCTGTCGAGCACACCCTTATCGTTACCAACGTACGTCAATGACAGAGCCAGAGTTCCGAGCAAAGTGATCACGCCAGCTACTAAGAAACCACGGTTGATTGGCTTCAAGGCATCGGTTTCATCATCTTTTGCCTTCACAGCAAACACGCCGAAGATTGAGGCGATCACACCGATGGCACGACAGGCCAATGGGAACACCAAGCCAAGTGCGGGGTTGAGACCAATTGAGTTGAACGCAGCCACACCGAGAATGATCGAGGCCACCAAGGTGACTTCGTAACTCTCGAAGAGGTCGGCGGCCATACCGGCGCAGTCACCCACATTGTCGCCCACATTGTCGGCGATGGTTGCGGGGTTACGGGGATCGTCTTCAGGAATACCTGCTTCGACCTTGCCCACCAAGTCGGCGCCGACGTCGGCAGCCTTGGTGAAGATTCCTCCACCAACTCGAAGGAACAACGCCAACAACGATCCACCGAAGCCGAAGCCGATGAGGATGACAGACGAGGTGTTCTGGAAAGCCATGATGATGCCAGTGGCACCAAGAAGGCCAAGACCGACGGTGAACATACCAGCCACGCCACCGGTGCGGAAGGCCACGGTGAGGGCTCGGGGCATGCTGCCACTGAGAGCGGCGGCAGCGGTACGAACGTTTCCTTGAGTTGCCAAGGTCATACCGATGTAGCCCGTGAGACCTGAGGCTCCACAGCCCAAGATGAAGGCGATAGTGCGCCACAATCCAGCTTGGCCGAACGATAGAGCGACCGAACCGTTGGGCTTGAGGATCTTGGTCGATGTCACAAAGACGATGACTGCCAAGGGCACCAAGATCACGGCAATGGTCTTGAATTGACGCTTGAGATAGGCAAGAGCACCATCCTGGATCGCTTTGGCGATTTCGCGCATCTTGGGCGAACCTTGATCCTCAGCGAGGACTTTACGAACGAGGAAGAATCCAACTCCGAGGGCCATGAGCGCTGATGCTGCGGATAACCACAACACGGCCCATTCGCCACCTTTAAGAGTAAATGATTGCCATCCGCCTTCTGCGGCAAAAAGTGAGAACACTGGTAACTCCTTGGGACACTCGGAGGCGGCCCGGTTGGCCACCCACCAGGGGCGAATGAATTGTAGAGAATTGGCGAGGCTCAGAGCGACATCACGGGGCATTCCAGGCGGGAAAGTTTGAGATATTTCTGGTGGGCGCTTTGTGACGGTTGTCGGGTTGCAGCCTTTTTCGGCGGTTGGTTTCAGGGCAACGGACGCTCGGGGAGTAGCGTCAAAGCGGGTTCATCGTGCGATGAACTGCATCCGTTTTTGAAAGGCGCAGGTCACGATGGCGCAGACAGTGATGAAGAGAGGTCCGGTCTCCGGGACCGCAATCGAACGAGCAGCTCGCAAGCGCAAGCCGTTTTTGATTGATCTGTATGGAACAGCCGTTGGCAAAAAGTACGTCATGGCAATTACTGGTATTGGTTTGTTGGGATTTGTGCTCTTCCACATGATCGGTAACTTGAAGATGTACATGGGTCAATCGGACCTCAATCACTACGCCCACTTCTTAGAAAAGTTGTTGTACCCGATCCTTCCCGAAAAGGCCATGTTGTGGATCCTTCGTGGCGGATTGTTGACCATGGCCGTCTTACACATTCACGCGGCGTATTCGTTGACCGTGCTGAACAAGCAGGCCCGTCCCGTGAAGTACCAAAGTGAACGCGATTACCAAGTTGCAAGTTTTGCCAGTCGCACGATGCGCTACACGGGCATCATTGTTTTGTTGTTCTTGATTTGGCATTTACTCGACCTCACTTTCGGAGCCGGTGCAGTCAATGAATATGTCGGCACCAAAGATTCTGAAGGATTGAAAGATGTGTACGGCGCAGTGGCGTTCAGTTTGAAGCGGGTGCCTGTGGCAATTTTTTACATCTTGGCCAATATTGCCCTCGGTACGCACTTGTTCCACGGTGTGTGGAGCCTGTTTCAATCACTTGGTTGGAACAATCCGCGATTCAATAAATGGCGTCGCGCGGTTGCTACCTCATTTGCCACGATCATCGTCGTTGGCAATGTTTCGTTCCCCATTGCAGTTCTTGCCGGCGTTGTCGGCTGACCCATCTATACGGTTTAACTAGGAGATACTGAAAATGACAATCACCCTCAATTCCAAAATCCCCGCTGGTTCAATCAATGACAAGTGGAATACCTATAAAGAAGATGCCAAATTGGTGGCGCCTGGTAACAAGCGCAAGTTCAAGGTCATCGTTGTTGGTTCTGGACTTGCTGGCGCCTCGGCCGCAGCAACCATGGCTGAACTCGGTTACCAAGTAGATGTCTTCACGTTCCACGATTCACCGCGTCGCGCGCACTCGATTGCTGCACAAGGTGGAATCAACGCGGCCAAGAACTACCAAGGTGACGGCGACAGCGTTCATCGTTTGTTCTACGACACCATCAAGGGCGGAGACTTCCGCTCACGCGAGGCCAACGTGCATCGTTTGGCCGAAGTGTCGGTCAACATCATTGACCAAATGGTCTCGCAGGGCGTTCCATTCGCTCGTGAATACGGCGGAATGCTTGATAACCGTTCATTCGGTGGAGCGCAAGTCAGTCGTACGTTTTACGCCCGCGGACAGACTGGTCAGCAGTTGTTGCTTGGCGCATACCAGCAACTCGCTCGCCAAATTGGTCTTGGTAATGTGCGCATGTTCAACCGCACCGAACTGGTTGACGTGGTCACCATCGAAGATCGTTGCGCCGGCATCGTGACTCGCGACTTGGTGAATGGTGAAGTTGTTTCGCATTCAGCTCACGCAGTCGTGATGGCAACTGGCGGATACGGAAACGTCTTTTACTTGTCAACTAATGCAATGGCCTGCAACGTGACTGCAGCATGGCGCGCCCACCGCAACGGTGCCACATTCGCTAACCCGTGCTACACACAGATTCACCCAACCTGTATTCCACAGAGCGACCCCACACAGTCGAAGTTGACACTGATGTCGGAGTCGTTGCGTAACGACGGTCGCGTGTGGGTTCCACAGAATCCAGATGAAACTCGTCCTGCCGCTCAGGTACCTGAAACAGAACGCGATTACATTCTTGAGCGTTTGTATCCGAGTTATGGAAACTTGGCGCCGCGAGATATTTCATCGCGTGCGGCGAAGCGTTCAGTTGACTCGGGTCGTGGTGTTGGTCCGTTGAAGAACGGCGTGTACCTCGATTTCAGTGATGCCATCAATCGTCTTGGTAAAGATGTTGTTGAAGAGCGTTACGGCAACTTGTTCGAAATGTACGAACGCATTGCTGGTGAAAATCCGTACGACATGCCGATGCGTATTTACCCAGCATCGCACTACACCATGGGCGGTTTGTGGGTCGACTATGAACTTATGACCAACATCCCTGGTTTGTATGCCGCTGGTGAAGCCAACTTCTCCGATCACGGCGCCAACCGTTTGGGTGCTTCGGCGCTCATGCAAGGTTTGGCCGATGGCTACTTCGTGTTGCCGTACACAATTGGCAACTACTTGGCGCCAATGTTGAATAAGCCCATTCCGGGTACCGATCATCCGGCATTCAAAGCGGCCGAGTTGGCGGCGCAAGCGCGTTATCAGGGCTACGTCGATATCAAGGGAACTCGTTCGCCCGATTACTTCCATCGTGAAGTCGGCCGCATCATTTGGGATTACTGCGGTATGGAGCGCACACAACAAGGGCTTGAAAAGGCGTTGTCAGAACTGCCCGCCTTGTACGAAGAATTCCAAAAGGATCTTCGAGTCACTGGTGATACCGAAAGCATGAACCAGACGCTTGAAAAAGCTGGTCGTGTCGATGACTTCTTCCAGTTGGGTATGTTGATGTGCCGCGATGCTCTTGAGCGTGAAGAAAGTTGTGGCGGTCACTTCCGTGCCGAGTACCAGACCGACGAAGGCGAAGCCACGCGTGACGACGAAAAGTTCGCTCACGTTGCCGCCTGGGAATGGACTGGCGACCCGACCAAGTCAATTCGCCATCAAGAAGAACTCAACTTCGAAGCAATTCACCTAGCGACACGGAGCTACAAGTGAGCAACCATCTCAAGAACCTCAAACTCAAAATCTGGCGTCAGTCAGGTCCGACCGACAAGGGTCACTTTGAGGATCACATCATGCCCGAGATCAGCGACGAAGCGTCGTTCCTCGAAATGCTTGATGTACTCAACGAAGGACTCATCGGCGAGAACAAGTTGCCCGTGGTTTTTGACCACGATTGTCGTGAAGGAATCTGTGGAACTTGTTCGTTGATGATCAATGGTCAGGCTCATGGACCAGAGCGCAGCACTGCAACCTGTCAGTTGCACATGCGCAAGTTCAAGAGTGGCGACGAAATTGTGATCGAGCCGTGGCGTGCCTCGGCATTCCCGATCATCAAAGACCTGATGGTTGACCGTTCGGCATTCGACCGCATCATCGAATCTGGTGGATTCATTTCGGCAAACACGGGTGGTGCCCCCGACGCCAACCTCATCCCGATTCCGAAGAGTGTTGCTGATGCGGCAATGGACTCGGCGCAATGCATTGGTTGTGGTGCGTGTGTTGCAGCGTGTCCCAATGGTGCAGCCAACTTGTTTACTGCTGCCAAGATTGCTCACCTGAACTTGTTGCCGCAGGGTCAGGCCGAGCGTTTCAAGCGCACCGAGGCCATGGTTGAGACGATGGATGAGTACTTCGGTTCATGCACCAATCATGGAGAATGCGAAGCGGCGTGCCCGAAAGAAATTTCGATTGACGTCATTGCGTTGATGAACAAGGACTATCGCAAGTCCAAGTTCAAGAACCGTAAAGAAATCTCCCGCAACTAGTTCGCAACGACGACCGTTTGATAGCGGTTTGTCGCAACGACGTCGCCGCTCACAAGTGTGAGGTCGAGTACTACCAGGCCTTCGGCAAATGGCGCGGTGATCATGATGTGTCCGACCAACGTGCAATCATCGGCGGCGATAGCGCCTTCAAATTTCCAGACCTGTGGGTCGCCAGTTGATTCAACAGTTGCAGTGACTGTCGCATTTTCAAGTTCGCGATGTAGATCGCTCACGACATGAAGCGCGATTCGCATCTGGTCTCCAGGGCGCATTGATAGTGGTAGACGATCGGCGGTCACGATCACTGGGCGACATGCTTCGGCGAGCGCGGTGTAGCCCAACTTCGGCACTCGGTGATGATCAAGCACGCTCCACGAAATCATGGGCATCGCATCGTTCAACGCAAACATGCAAAATCCACCCGTCGGTCGATACTTCAAACGTCGCAGAGTTTCGATGTGGTATCGAATGACATCGGCTTGGTACACCTGCGTCGCGAAACGCCAGTCATCAAAATTATCGAACGCGGCGACCGGAACATGATTTTCAAAGTTGCCCCGCTGCATACCAAATTTGTTTTCCAGATTTTCCCAATCAAGATTGGGCCATGCTGCAGTATCAATGAATTCTGAAGATTCAGGAATTGCTTGTGCGCCAAACTCGCTGACGAATCGCATCAGGCGCGGAATCTTGGCGGCGAAGCCAGGAAGATCTCGTTCATCACCGTGATACCAGCCGAAGTACAAATGACTGTCGGTGCCATCAAGAGTGGGCAAGTGGGGCAGTACGCCGCTGTGCGCAATGACTGGTCGGGTGACATCAGCTTTTTCAAACGAACGTTTGACCCAACGGTCGAGGACGCTTTTGTTCCACGTCGGAAGTTGGTGACCAGCCAAAAATGGAATGGCCATTTTCTTGATGTCAAAAGACTCGCCCGCAGTGACATTAAATGTGAACGGTTCGTTGTGCGCACACCAGGTCATGATTGATGGATGATGACCAAGAATGTTGACTGCCTCTTCGGCTTGACGCACTGCTTCACGCCGTATCTGTCGGGCGTATCCCCATTGCAGCGGAAAGTCCTGCCAAATCAACATGCCAAGTTCGTCGGCCGCGTCATACAACTCGGTTCGCGAGATATGGCCGTGAACACGCACTAAGTCGAGGCCAGCTTCACGCGCCAGTTCGATATCGCGTCGTAATTCAACTTCGGTGGCATCACCCAACATGGCGCGAGTCGGCGCAAGATTTGCACCCTTTAAAAAGATCCGTTCGCCATTGATTGAGTACACCCAATCTTGAACCGCAACTTCACGTAATCCAGTGCGTCGACTAACCGAGTGGCTGATTGTATTGTCGTGCACAACTTCAACTCGGATATTGGTGAGATTTTGTTCGCCCATTGACCACGGCCACCACAACTTGGGTTCGTCGATATCGATATCCCAGTCGATGCTGTTGATGCCACTAGCGAGAGACTTCTCAATTTCGTCGACAACCTTGTTATTGACATAGGTGACGATTCGCACTGGTAACTCGTCATTGCTATCGAGGCGTGCACTCAGACGGACGTTGGCGCGAGCTTCATTGGCATCGCGACACAAAACCCGCAAGGTATCAATGCGGACGGGTCCCGATCGCTCAATGCGTACCCCGCGCCAAATTCCACCGGGGTTGAAATCGGAGTCGATGCAATCCCAATGCTGAAAGACCCCAGTGATATTGCGCTTCGCCTTTTTGTCTCGCTGTGGACTGCATGTCGCACCGATAGCAAGAACGTGCTCGGTATCAAGTGTTGAGAGCGCCGTGATGTCGTAAGCATGTGGAATGAAGTAACCCTCGGGGTCACCCAAATACGCGCCATCAAGCCACACGTCGCCTTGATAAAAAAGTCCATCGACAACAATGAATCGCCGTTCACCGGCCCCAGGCATGCCAAGTTCAAAATCTTTGCGGTACAAAAGTGGTCCGTTTTCGCTGGCAAAGAGCGGGTGTGATTGCCAATGGCTTGGTACGTGAATCGTGGGCCATTCTTCATCGTCGGTATCAAGCCCAACGCTGGTACGGAGGGCATCATCAGTCGCCTTAGTAACGCGCCATTGACCTGAGAGATTGAGAGATGTCCACATCTCATTCTCATGTTCGGTCGATGTTGTCACACCTCAGACGGTAGTAGAGAAAGGGCACGACCACTGCGTTTCGGCAATGGCGGATTACTCTCAAGATATGTCAATTTCTCAGGCACCCTCAGCGGCCAATATTCGTGAACTGAAAGCATCTGGATGGGTGTCGCGTCCCGTCAAAGAAGAGATGCGTCGCAATGCAGTTGCGCGCATCATGGCGAAGCAGCCCTTATTTGACGGAGTCCTCGGTTACGAAGACACCGTCATGCCGCAACTTGAGAATGCAATTCTCGCCGGACATGACGTGATCTTTTTGGGAGAGCGTGGTCAGGCCAAAACCCGCATGATTCGTAGTTTGACTGGCTTGCTTGATGAGTGGTTGCCCATCATTGCGGGTAGTGAGATTAATGACGATCCTTACAACCCCGTCTCTAAGCACGCTCGCGATCTGGTTGACCAAAAGGGTGACAAGGCACCAATTACGTGGGTGCATCGTGATGAGCGCTTCGGCGAAAAGTTGGCGACTCCCGATACGTCAATCGCCGACCTCATTGGCGAAGTCGACCCCATCAAAGTTGCCGAGGGTCGTTACCTGAGTGACGAACTCACATTGCATTACGGTCTAGTACCGCGCACCAACCGCGGCATCTTCGCCATTAACGAACTTCCCGACTTGTCAGAACGAATTCAAGTTGGTCTGTTGAACATTCTTGAAGAACGCGATGTGCAAGTGCGTGGTTACAAGATTCGCTTACCGATCGATGTGTTGCTTGTTGCATCAGCCAACCCCGAGGACTACACCAACCGCGGCCGCATCATTACGCCGTTGAAAGATCGTTTCGGAAGCCAGATTCGCACGCACTATCCGCTTGAGGCCACAACTGAAGTACAGATCATTCGCCAAGAAGCTCGTCCGCCAAGTGTGGGCGACATCAAGGTTTCGGTTCCGGCATATCTAGAACTTGTAGTTGCGACCTTTAGTCAGTTGGCACGTAGTAGTAGCCAAGTCAACCAGCGCAGCGGTGTCAGTGTTCGCTTGAGTGTCAGTAACTATGAAGTGATGGCAGCCAATGCTTTGCGACGTGGTCTTCGTTTGGGCGAAACTAATGTTGTGCCCCGAGTGTGCGACCTTGATGCCTTTGCCGCATCGACTGGTGGAAAGATTGAAATTGAAGCTCTCGAAGAAGGTCGCGAGGGGCAAGTGTTGCGCGATCTGATTAAGGCTTCTGTTCTCACCGTCTATCGCCAAGTTGTGAGTCCAGAACTAACGGGAGCTGTGCTCACTGCTTTTGAAGAAGGCATTGTTGTTCACACTGGTGAAGATGTGCCTTCCGAAGAACAGGCGATGCTCATTGGCAATATTCCGGCGTTGCGCCCGATTGTTGATTCGCTCATTGACGGCGACGACAGTGCGGCCAGTGTTGCGGCAGCAGTCGAGTTCATTCTTGAAGGAATGCACTTGTCAAAGCGTTTGAACAAAGACACCAGCGGTCTTGGTGGCGGCACCTACCGCGCCCGTTAAAAACTATTTGTTGAGTTTTGTTTCGATCTCTTTGAGGGCACCGATCACACGGTCGGTCTCGCTGCGGTGTTCATGAACGAGACGCACTAGCCAGAAGCGCATGAAGCGGGCAATTGAGTAACGAACAAACAGCGCGGCTCCGGCAATCACAAGTGCGAGGCCAATTAATGTGCCCGTTGCCAAGAATGCAACTTGGTCACCCAGGTTTGTCGTCCCACTTGCTTGGAAGCCACCGAAGATCGCAAGTCCGACGCCGGCGACAAGGCCGAGCCCGCCCAAGATCAACAACCAGCGCTCGCGATCGGCGCGAGCGCCGCGTAGCTTCAATTCGCCGATTTCTTCGGTAAAGGTTTGGATTCGATCTTCGTTCATGGTCGTGTCCGTTTCTTGGTTTGTCAGAGAGTTTGGTTTGTCAGAAAGTTTGGTGTGTCAGAGAATTATGAACCTAGATATGCGCCAGCAAGTACATCTTCGCCGATGTCAGATGCTTTGCCAGATACTTGCACTTTTCCGTGAGCCAGGAGAACAGCTTGATCGGCAACCCCGAGAACTGTACGGGCAAACTGCTCGACTACTAAAACCGAAACACCTTCGGCGGCGATTGCCGCGACCTGCTGATAAAGCTCGGCAACAATCAGGGGAGCAAGACCCATTGACAATTCATCGAGCAACAAAATCACCGGATTGGTTGCGAGGGCTCGGGCCAATGACAACATCTGCTGTTCGCCACCCGACATGGTTCCGGCGAGTTGCGTGCGACGTTCAGACAGGCGTGGAAAACGGGAGTAGGTACGTTCTTCAATGTCTGACAACTTGTGACCGCTGTATGTGGCCATCAATAAGTTTTCACGAACAGTTAAGTTGGGGAAGATGCCGCGGCCTTCAGGGATCGTGCACAATCCGGCTCGAGCGAGTGCGTTTGCCGCTACACCAGTGACATCGCGACCACCCACGATGAGTTGGCCAGATGTGGGTCGTAAGAGTCCACTGACAACTTTGATCATGGTGCTCTTACCCGCTCCATTGGGACCGAGGAGGGCAACAACTTCCCCGCGACCGATTGAAAGATTCACTCCATGAAGCACTTCAATTGATCCGTAGGAGGCACGAATATTGCGAAGTTCAAGAATCAGGTTTGTCATGATGGCGCTCCGAGATATGCGTGAAGCACCTTGGGGTCGTGCTGAATTTCGTTGGGCGTTCCGTTAGCAATAATGAATCCAAGATCGAGAACAAAAATTCGATCGCACACATGCATCACCAAACTCATGTCATGTTCAACCAGCAGAACGCCAAGTCCGTCGGCAGCGAGTTCGCGTAGTAGTACGCCGAGTCGATCGCTCTCGGATTCGTCGAGACCAGAAGCTGGTTCATCAAGAAGTAGCAAACGCGGACCGGTTGCTAGAGCGCGGGCTATCTCAACGAGGCGTGCGGATCCGGTGGGAAGATCACCCGCTGTTTGTTCGGCTAAATCACTCACTCCAACTTTTTCAAGCAGGTTGTCAACTGTCTCGTCGATGTTTGTGAGCGCCGCAAGTTCGGCGGCAACGCGCACATTGTCACGTACGGTCAGTGAACTAAACAATTCGAGGCGTTGGAAGGTTCGGGCGAGACCGCGTTTGGCCCGGCGGTGTGGAGCTTCATTCGTCACGTCAACTCCACTGACCTGAACCGAACCAGCCGTCGGCTCTTGCATCCCACTGATGACATTAAACAAAGTTGTCTTACCCGCGCCGTTAGGACCGATCAGACCAGTGACTTCGCCAGCTTGAACATCAAGGTCGACTCCGCCGATGGCCATCACTCCACCGAAGCGCACCATGACACCACGAACTTCAAGAAGTGACATCAGAGCACCACGCCTAACTCACGCTCGGCATGATCGAGTTCTTCATCAGTGAAATCTGCGGTCAGACCAATGACGTCAGGCGAGGAGCGATGGACGCGTGGTGCATTTTCGGTGACTCGTTGTGCCCCAACTCCAAACAAAGCGATGAGCAGAATGAGAGCGATGAGACGCTTGCCCGTCGAATCGACGGCATTATCCCAATCAATTGAAATTGCAACAATGAGACCGATTCCTAAATAGATACTGGCGATCATTCGTCGAGTTGTTGTTGTTTGCATAATTCCGACCAGGTTGGGGGTGACGGCAAGTATCCAGAAAACACCACCAATAAAGAATGCCCAGTGCGAAATGACGTATTGGGCATCAAGAACCCAGATGACAATTGCGCCAGCTGCTGCAAATGCAAGAAGGTTCCAACGATTGGCTAGCGAGCGAAAGGAGTCGGCAATTTGTGACGCGGCCCCGGTGGGGTTGCGGCCAAGAGTGACTCCGATTGTGCCAGGAAGAATTTTGGTGACGTTTTTTAGTGTTGGAACAACTGTTGCAAGAACCGAGTTGCCCCCAAGCATCAACCCGCCAAACAATGCACCACCAACAGTTCCGACACCGCCAACGACTGCAAGCAAGACGACGGGCAAGCTTTGTGTGAAGTCATATTGCTGCGGGCTCACTTTGTCGCCGGCTAATGCGCCTGCGCAAGCAGCGATGCCCGCAGAGATAGCGAATGCTGCCAGCTTGGTGCGGGTCAGACTCATACCTAAAGTCGCCGCCGCTACGGGTGAGTCTTTGAGAGCAATGAGGCGGCGTCCTAGTCGGCTCCGTCGAATTGCTACGACACCGAGACCTAAAAGTGAAAATGCCACCGATGCTAAAATCAAGCGACCGCGCGGCGAATTAATTTCAACAAATGGAATGTTGAGCACCGGTACTGCGATGTTGCCGCCCATAAAGGTTTGTTTCTGATTAAAAACAAGTTTCGTCACCAAGACTGCGAATGCTGCAGTTGAAAGTGCCAAGTAAATTCCGGAGAGTCGAATAGCGGGAAGTGCAACTAAGGCTCCGATGAGCGCAACGATCACAACTACTGCGATCAACGTCAGCAAATTTCCATCGCCTGGAAGTTTTGACATAGCGATCGCACCAAGGCCCGCAAAGGTCAATGGAGCGAGCGACATCTGGCCGGCGTATCCGGTGAGCGGGACGAGCGACAAAGCCACAATCGCGAAAGTAAATCCATTCAGGAGTAACAGAGTGTTGGAACGGGTGAGCATTCCAGAAATAGCAACCACGATGGTAATCAGCGAAACAGCACCTAGCACTGAAGTGCTCCAGGCCGGAACTTTATTCTGCTCGCGAATGCGCACGACACCGGCCCGCAATCGACTTTGTGGACGAGCCAGAAGTGCGATGAAAAGAACGATTGTTGGGATTGACGCTCGTATCCCAGCAATTCCGAATCCCATGATTGATTGGGGGAACCACGAATCATCAGAAAACTGCAGATAATAGGCGTCCAGTAATCCAAGAACAGCCGCACCGGCAAAGGTCATGGGAAGACTTGTTAAACGACCAATGATCGCTGCGGCGTAAGCATTGATGACAAGTAACACCAGTGGCTCAATATTGAGCTGCTGTTCGCCAGCAAGCAGAATTCCAGCCAAGCCAGCCAACATCGCGCTGATGGCCCAAGCGAACATAGCGACGCGGTCGGGGCGACCGCCGTTGAGTTCGGTCAGGGCACGATCATCAACAACCGCTCGCATTGCTACACCCATACGAGTTCGAAAGAGCAATAGGCGCAAAACTATTGCGACCAAGATTGCACAACCAAAGGTGATGAGTTTGTGCCAACTGACGTTGATTCCCCCAAGTGAAACCGTATTACCTTCGAAAAATTTCAGAAAGGCTTGTCTTCCGCTGTCGCTTGGCCAAATCCAATTAGCCGCCCCAATCATGAAGGCAAACAGCGCGACAGTTACCGACAGTTTGACGACCTCGGAGGTGCCTTGTAATCCGCGCATCACGAAACGTTCGGTGAGTATGCCAAAGAGCGGGCACAAGATGAACAAAGTAATGAAGAGTGCTACTGGAGCAGGTAAATCCCAGTCAAATCTCAATTGCCAATAGGTGAAAGCAGCCAGCATTCCGGTCGCCCCGTGAGCGAGGTTGAAGATGCCCGATGTTGTGTACGTGACTACTAGGCCACTGGCGACTACTGCATAGATAGCGCCCGTGGACAGACCAATGATGGTGAACGTCAAAAGTTCTTGCATCAGTGGTCAGTTCGCTTCATCTCTGATTGGTTGCTCAGTTAGGACGAGTTGGATCAACACCGGAGGTGACGTCACCAAAATCGCCCACAATTTCGACTGCACCCTTGTCATCACAGTGCCAGCCACCACCGTTATCGTCGGCTGAACCAATTTCTGGATAGATACGAGTCCACATGCCGCCCTTGACTCCCATGATGGCACCGCACTTAGGCGCAGTCTTGGCAGCGGGGTTTGTCTCACTGTGCAGACCGCCACCAGTCCAAGAAGTGATCTTCATACCTTCGGCCAAAACACATTCGCGTTCAAGAATATTGTTGTTGACATCAAGACACGAGTTGGCCGCAGTGGCAAACATGAGAAGAGCCGAAGTCGCCTGCAGACCAAGTCCTGCAACTCGACCTTCTGGGTTGTAAGTCGCCATCATGTCTAAGTAAGAAGCCATTCCTGGGAAAAGATCTGCTTCCTCAAACGGTGCGTACATTGTCCGGGCCAAGAATCCTTCACTTGATTCACCATTTCCGGGAGCGGTCATGACCTCGGTGTAAAAGTTGGCATCGTTTAACACCACTTCGGGCACGTAACCAACCTCGCGCATTGCCTTGTAGAGCAGAACGAAGCTGCCGTCGCTACCAACGAATGTCATGTAGGTGATTCCCTTGCTCTTCATTTGTTGAACAAATGGTGTCCAGTTGGCTTCACCGGCAGGGTTGTAGGGAATGTACACAGGTTCACCAAATCCACCGACAGCTTTCATAGTGGCTCCTAACTGATCGGCCACGCTTTTTGTGGTGAGGAAATCTCCGTACAGAATGGCAACTTTTTTGATCGACTCGGGATAGGTGGCCTTGGCCCAGTTCAGCCATTGCGCCGGCTTTTCGTTAGCTGGGTTGGGAATCGGTTGAATCTTTCCGTTGGCCATTGATGCGGTAGCAGTGACTGCGTAGCCTGAGAACGAAATCATTCCACATTCGTGGAAACGTGGATACATCTGGTCATCAAAGACCCAGCCACCTCCGGCCATTGCGAACACTTCACTACAAGCCCGTTCCATTGCTGGCGGAACAGCAAAAAGCTTTCCGTCAAGATCGACAACTTCTAAAGGCAGACCACGGATGCCGCCCTGGGCATTACACCAACCGGCAAAAGCCTTGGCCGCATCGAGCATTTCAATCGTGAGTCCGGGGGCGCCTTCGTAACCATGGTCGTTGGCAGTACCGAGCTTGATGGTGTCGCCGCCATTTTGTCCATCAGCAATTGTCGGCACGCCTGCGTCAGTTGCGGGTCCACACGGGCTCGCCATTGTTCCGAACATGGGGCCAGTCGGTGCATCGGTCGTGACGGGTGCATCGGTGCCTGCTGGTGCATCTGTCGCAGCAGGAGCGGCGGTTGCAGGTGCTGCGGTTGGCGCAGAGTTGTCGGCGGTTCGATTCGAGCAACCAACGGTTGCGAGTGCGACCAAGGTGATCGCTGCGAGTGAGCGACCAAAGTTCAGTGGCCCAAATTTCGAAGAATGAGTCATGTCTTCCCCCTACGACATCGGCATCCCCTTGACCCGACGTCATTGTTGACACTAGCAACCTTGACCCAAAGTAGAAAGAGGGAGAATTTAAAACAAGAGCACGAGAATCGGCGTGTCGATAAGTATCGAGCTGTTGAGGCATGCTAAAAAAGTGTGGTGTCTGGAACTACATCTCATTCGATGGTGGGCGATGTCTTTGTTGCGCCACTAGAAGTCGCTTTTCCTTATAAACGAACAGTCGGAACATTGCTTTCGCGGTTCTTCACTTCGTTGTCCGAATGTCGACTCGAGGGAACTCGTGGGTCCGATGGGCGGGTGTACTTTCCGCCGGCCGAGTTTGATCCGGTGACTGGCGCCCAATTGACCGAATGGGTCTCACTATCCGATACTGGAACTGTGTCGACCTGGGCTTGGCAGTCAACCCCCGTGGAGGGTCAGCCATTGAGCCACCCTTTCGCTTGGGCATTGATCACAATTGACGGGGCCGATGTACCGATGTTGCACGCAGTCGATGCCGGTTCGCCCGACAATATCGCGATTGGCACGAAAGTAAAAGTGCGTTGGGCGCAAGATCGACCCGGCGGCGTCACCGACATTGCCTGTTTCGACATTGTGGGAGGTGCGTCATGAGTGAAGCCGATGGATTGGTGCGACTTCGTCAACCAATTGGCGTGACCTACAACTGGTCGGCCGGTCCAAATGCGACGAGCCACCTCGCAGGTTTGATGGCAGGCAAGTTCATCGGTAAGCGGTGTCCAAGTTGCACGCTTGTGTACTTCCCACCGCGCAACGGCGTGTGCCCGAAGTGCGCAAAAATTTTGGCGGGTGATGTTGAGGTTGGACCGAGGGGAACGATCACGACTTTCTGCATCGTCAACGTTCCGTTCTTGGGACAAAAAATTAAGTTGCCGTACGTGGCTGCGCAAATTTTGCTTGACGGTGCTGACATTTCGATGCAGCACCTCATTCAAGAATGCGAAGCCGAAGATGTTCGTATCGGAATGCGGGTTGAACCAGTGTGGAAAGACAAATCTGAGTGGGGTCCTAGTTTGGAAAACATTCAACACTTTCGTCCCACTGGTGAACCAGATCGCGTGATGGGCGCAGAGTCGGGAGCAAGCTGATGGCGCTACGAGATATTGCAATCGTCGGGACAGCTCAACGTCCGAGCGAAGTAAATAGCACATTCACTTCAGTCGAAATTCTGTTGCCAGTGATTCAACAGTTGCTTGACAAAGTCGGAATCGAACGCAGTGAAATCGGCTTTTGGTGCCACGGATCGTGTGACTACATGAGTGGTCAGCCGTTTAGCTTCGTTGCCGCAGTTGATGCAATCGGTGCTTGGCCGCCGATTATTGAAAGCCACGTTGAAGCCGATGGTGCCTTTGCTTTGTATGAAGCATGGGTGAAAATTCAAACTGGCGAAGTTGATGTTGCTCTTGTTTTCTCCAATGGAAAATCAACATCAGGTCCAATCGACCAGATTTTGAGTTTGCAAACCGACCCGTACATGGTGGCGCCGCTCAAGCCCGGTTTCGATGCGTTGGCTGCACTGCAAGCCCGTGCATGTCTCGAAGCTGGCGTTGTCACTGAACGACAGATGGCCGAAGTTGCTGCTCGAAGCCGACGTGATGCGCATAACAACGC